>MNIJ01000056.1 GCA_001919715.1 Acidobacteria bacterium 13_1_20CM_58_21 | reverse complement strand
TTGGGTGGCAAGATCCGATCACAAGAGGATCACCGCATCACCGGGCCACTCATGCGTATCTACGCTCCTGTCGTTCGCTGGACTCTCCGTCGGAAAACGCAGGTTATTGCCGCGGCGATCGCCCTCGTGCTCCTGGCGATTCCCATGTACTGGACGCGTGGCTCGGAGTTCATGCCCCAAGTGGACGAAGGCTCCCTCCTTTATATGCCTACCACTATGCCGGGTATTTCCATCGCAGAGTCGCAGAAACTTCTGCAGCTGACGGATCAGATCTTGATGAATTTTCCGGAAGTCGATCATGTCCTGGGCAAAGCGGGGCGCGCCGATACTCCGACCGATCCGGCGCCACTCTCCATGCTCGAGACTGTCATCGTCCTCAAGCCGCAATCGGAATGGAGCGATGCTCACACCTGGTACTCCTCCTGGGCGCCATTGTGGCTCCTTCCCGTTCTACGGCACATCACCCCCGACCACATTTCGCAACAGCAACTCGTTGCGGAGATGAACCAGGCGCTGAAAATCCCAGGCCTATCGAATTCCTGGACCATGCCCATCCGGGGGCGCATTGATATGTTGAACAGCGGCATACGCACGCCGGTGGGCCTCAAGATTCAGGGCGCCGACCTGAACAAGATGCAGGAGATCGGACGGCAGGCAGAAAAACTCCTCAGCGTTGTTCCCGGCACGCGAAACGTTTTTGCCGAACGCATCGGCGATGGCTACTTTCTCGACGTGAATTGGGATCGTCAGGCACTGGCCCGCTACGGGCTCTCGATCGAAGATGCCCAAAACGCTCTCTCGACCGCGGTTGGCGGGGAAAACGTCAGCACGGTGATCAAAGCCAGGGAGCGGTACCCTGTCAACGTCCGCTATCTGCGCGACTTTCGGTCGGACCTCGAGTCGCTCGGCCGCGTGTTGGTGTCTGTCAGCGGCGATAAACAAATCCCATTGTCCGAGCTGGCCACCCTTCATACTTTAACTGGCCCCTCCATGATCCGGAACGAGGACGGATTGCTCACCGAGTATGTCTTTGTCGACGTGACGGACGTCCCCGTTGGTGACTATGTCGAACAAGCGCAACGCGAATTGCAAGACAAGCTGAAGCTCCCGACTGGCTACTCGATCTTGTGGAGTGGCCAATATGAAATGGCTCTTCGCGTCCGGCATCGCTTGATGCTTATCGTGCCGGTCACTGTCGCCATCATCCTCTTTCTGCTTTACTGCAATACGCGATCGGCGGTGAAAACCATGATCGTTTGCTGTCTGGCTCGGCATTCTCGCCATTCTCGGGATCGATGCCGAAACCGGAGTCTTTATGCTGCTCTCCCTTGACCTCGCGTATGAGGCCGCGCGGCGCGAGCACCCGCAGTTCACGCAAGAGCATCTCTATGATGCCATTGTGGAAGGGGCCGCCCGCCGGTTGCGTCCCAAATTCATGACCTTTGCGATCATGTGCATCGGCTTGATTCCCATCCTGTGGTCCAATGGAACCGGATCGGAAATCATGAAGCGGATGGCCGCTCCGATGATCGGCGGTATCTTTACCTCCTTCATTCTCGAGCTGCTCGTTTATCCTCCTATCTATGCGGTATGGCGAGAAAAAGGATTGAAAAAGGAACCCATTCGGGATCAAATCATGGCGGTCGGCCATCTGGGCGCAGCGCAAGTGATTGGCACCGACACGATCCTGTAATTCCGTCGAAATGCTGGCGACCTTTCCGAACTGAACCGCTACCCAGTTAATGGTGATGGCAGCCCGCGCGTTTATTGGCAACAACGAATCCCGGTTGGCAAGCGGTTCGGTGAATGCCATGCGCTGGCGTATGGAGGATGGAACCTGGGCGGCAACATCACCGTTGGCCGTTGGGATTCCTTTGGTGTGCACCGCGTATCGCTTAACCCTTGCTTAACCCAACTTCCGCAGTTGGTCGACGTAGTGTTACCGACGCACAACGGGGTGACGATTCGAAACCGCTGCAACTCGCTCGAAATGGCCAAGAGTGTTGTGAAGACTCGGGCCTGTTCGCGTTGAAAACACAGGTACTTATTCTCTAAAATACGGGACCTCGGTTAACTATTGGAAAAATGGAACAGGTTTGTTGCACGCGAGGATGCCCCAACGAGTCACGCCACTCGCAAGACGGAATGGATCACCTTTCCCACCGTCCGCGCCGTGAACACGGCCAGTTGAACTATGCGAAATCGGTCCCCGTTACCTTGGAATCTTACTGCCAACGCGAAGATACAGAGTCTCTCGGCAGCAAAGAACATCGAATGACGAAGATGATTTAAAGGCACGCCTAGCGTTCTACAATCGCTAAGCGCAACGACCGCGAAGAATGGCCAAGCAAGATTAAGGATTCCTGTGAAATATATTCTAATCGCTATCTTTCTGTTCATCTGTGCCCAGACTACCTTGGCCCAGCACTACGTCATTGCACCAATACCAAAGGCTGACCCGTTCTTAAAAAGCCCGAAGTCTTTCGAAGGCCACAGGTTCGATCGGCGCATGTTCTTTGTAGAGATCAGTCTACTCGGGGCGGCAAAGACGGCTGACGCAATCTCGACGCGCCAATTGCTTAACCGTGGGGGAGGGGAAGGCAATCCCATTTTCGGCCGTAATCCATCGTCGGGAAAGCAGGCTGGAATCAACGCTGGGTTTTTCATCGCGCAATCTACCTTCTTCTATCTGACAGAACATAACCACAACGCCTGGGTCCGTTGGACCGGGCGTGTCTGGTTGGGCGCCACGATCGCAAATCATTCGCAGCTTGCTGTCTGCAACGCCCGACTTGTCCCTCATTCCAAGTCATGCCAGGACATGGTTTCAGGCCTCTAACGTTCAGGCGCCGAAGGAAGAAAAGATGAAGATTCAATCCCGGGATGGTTTCTTTGGAGAGCACCACAACGCTGGGACCGACTGCACCAGACCGCTAAATTTGTTGTCCTTGCGTTGCCCATCGTAAACAAAACATCACGGCGCGGCCCGCAGTTCCCAGTCGTCCAGCGAGTATTTTGGTTGAACGCTAAACATAGCGTCTTAGGTGTTTGCGCATAGTCGAGGTAGGGTTTCGTTTCCGTTACGCCAGTTTTCAAGCTGCGCCTCAACGACCTCCTCCAGCACTGGAAAGTATCGGTGGTGCAAGCACCGACGGCCGGTCGGCTTTCGAGACCCGTTCAATCGGACTCGGTTCGAGGCTGAAGGGCGGCAAGTAATCCGTCACCAAGTCTTCGGCCGGTTGCTCTGCATTCTTTGGGAAGCCGTGCGTGACGGTATCTGGAATTGCCCTTGATGACCACTACGCGGCACCCTGTTCCCGCACTGGCGCCCATGGCCTTTCTGGAAGGTAAAGAAGGTCACCGCATGAAACGTACACGGTTCCCCAGAGAACTGAGACTTTCCACACCGCAAACATGCGGCACCGAAGTGTCGCATGCAGCAGCACGGGTCCTTGGTTGACGGGCGCTTTCACATGCGACAGCGGGAGCCGCGCTGCTCGAAGTGAATTTGTCAGTGGCCCAGCGGTAGACCGCGGGCATCTTCCAGCAGGCCTTGGAGTTTTTTTTTTGCGCCTTCTGCCGTTCCGGGTCGGCTTGCCCAATTCCGGGACCAGGCTTGCGTAACCGAAAACCGAAACATACGCTGGCATTGCCGTCCGCCCAAGTCTACCTGTACCCCCGCTCGTTCCATGCCGCCAGCGTCTTGCCCTCGCAGATTTCCGCTCAAGCCTAGCATCCGCCGAAGCAAGCGTTGATTCCCCAAAAAAGGTGCTTCTCGTTCAGCAGTCTCGACCGCCCCGACTGTTCACCCTCGCGCAGTGCGGCTGGCCTTTTTCTTCGAACCTGCGAATCCAATACTCGACAGGTTTTCGGTTGCGCCTCCCAACTGCGCCGCCTTCCGGAGACGTCATATCATGACCCGCCAGTAGGACGTCGTAAAGTCAGTGGTCATGGCGTGATTCCACGAGACAACCATCCGTTTAATTCGCAACTACCCAATTACTTATGACCTTGTGCTTAGTTTGGGGTGGGAGGTTTGTTGCGGTCCTGCTGGATCTGTTTCCGCTGCTGGTACATGTTCTGTAGTTTTTGGATCATTTGCTCTGGGGACTTAACTATCGATTTGTCAGCCTCGGCTTCGGAAGTGTCTGGCACGGCCTGCAGCTCGGCTGAGGCGGGTTGCTGTTCTGCTGCCGCGGGCGGCGAGCCCGCTAGTGGCACTTCCACGGGAATGGCTGGTTCAGTTGAATTCTCCAGGCTGGGAGCTTCCACTGGGCCACGGTTGGCCTGCGGATTTCTTCGACCCGCACCCCGCGCCTGCTCTGCCGGACTTGCTGGCCTGCCAGTTGTGATGGCGCCGGCAGTCCTAGTGCGGGGAGTCAGCAGTACGCTCAGTATGCCCTCCGGATCGGTATCAGACGCCTGGATAACGTAGTCGAGGTCCGTCCCGCTCAGAAGGGCGGCCAGTACTCTGCGCGCCGGACCCGGTCCAACCCGGACCCAGATCCGTTCGTCGGAAGAACTCGCTGGGAGTTCGATGTTTGCGCCCAGGCGCTCGCTAACTGCTGCCAGGATTTCCCCCAACTTTGAGTTTTCTGCAATGATTGTGAGCTGCCCGTCCTCATAGGACACCTGGTGCCGGCTGGGCGTCCCTTGTTCGGCGGTGAGAGGTAGAGGCACTTGCTGTGATATCGGTTCCTGCAGCAGCGGCGCCGACGCTGCTGCCGTCAGCACGGATTTCGCAACACTAGATGCCTTCCTGCCGTTAGGAGGCGGTGCCGGCAGTTTCTGCGCACTCACGGCCGGAGCCACGATCATGACCCCCAGTCCGCACACAAGAGTGAACAGCTTACGAGAATGCCCCTCGAGATTGAGCCGCCACGCTCTCCCGAACGCTGCCCGCAACTCATGGAAGATCCTGTTCATCGATTTGGCCCTTACCATCGGGAAGAAAATCTGACGATAATTCTCTCCCGCTTCACGATCGGCGAGGTCGTTGAGCCCTAGGTCCGTTCGAACACTGTCTATCATGGGTCCATCTACCTGGTCAACAACCCTCTGCGGCGGTCTCTGAACAAAAGGAGTCACTAGACCCTGCTGACGGCCGCAGCAGTTGACTGCTCCGATGCGCAGCGACCCTCTCGATCCAAAAGAGGGCAGATCATTTGAGTTCACTTATCCCCAACAGGCCAAGAGGACTTTTCACCACTACGGCCTCTCGTCGAAGGGATAAGATGCCTTGCCTTTCCCAGCCGGAGAGCAGCCGGCTCACGGTAAACAGCGTGGTCGCGGTCATCTGCGCCAATTCCTCCCGCGAAAGGTTGATTTCCAGCGCGCCATCCACACTCCGGCCGACTTGCGGAAGCAACCGTACCAGCTCACGAGCCAGGCGTGGCGCAACCCTTTCCGTGGATATCTCTCGAAATCGGCCTTCGAGCATTTGCAAACGTCGTGCCAGGATACGCATGGTGTTGCGCTGCAGGAGGGGGAACCGTTCTGACAGAGCTTCAAACGTCGGTGCATTCCAGACCAGCGCCCTACACGTAAGAAGTGCCTCCGCGGTTGAGCAATGCCTGCCACGCTGCGTTGATCCAACCGACCCCACTATTTGACCGGGTCCTTCGAGTCGAAGGATGACTGCACTGCCATTCTCTCCCAATTGCGTTATCTTTACGGATCCTTCGGTTAGCAACACTATTTCCTTGATAGCGTCGCCAGCGAAAAAGATCGTCTGCCGGCGCGTGAACTTTGTTACGCGGGCGGCGGATACAATGATTGCGGAATCAGCCCGCGGGATGCCCTCAAATAGCTGGGACAGTTCCGCGCACTGGCTCCCCTGGCGGGCCACGACCTTCATGTCCAAGTTGTTGTTGCTTTGCGGCAATTGCAATCTTGCTGTAAGTGAGGCCGCTTGGGCGTTTGCCATAGTTTTCAGCGTTGTTCCCGTCTCGATTGAGTTACAGGTCCTAGCTGCAGGGGCCGGACCTTAAATTTCGCGGAGCCTTCGAAGGACAGTGCAGTTCTTCCGACCGAATAACACGCCATGGGCTTGAAGAGGGCACGAAGCAATCGGTTCATCTTGGCACCCTTCCCCGGAAGGAGTGTTGTATAATTCCAAGCAAGCTCCATGCCTATGGCCGATGTCCCCAAACCATTTATTCTAAAAGAGTTACTTAGGGGCGCAGGGTTCTGCGTGAAATATCTTGCACAAATTGGGAAGGGAAGGGAAAAATATAGGAAAAGGAGGGAAGTTATCTCCCTAGGTGAGAATCCGTGGTCGGCCAGACCAGGACCCCTGAGCTCTTGACTGTGTGGTGTTGGCATTAGGACAACGGTCAGGAAGTTGGTGCGGTTTGAGCCGGGGTCGGGCTCTGCGGGCGCGCTGAACCGCGAGCCGCAGGCTTGCTTGGCTGCGCCGCGCCGTTCGCGGCCTTTTTCTTTGTTTCTCCACGCCGCACGGCAACAGAAGTGCCGGTACCGATATCAATCAAACGCAAATTCTCGTCGGTGATCTCCTCTGCCCGCACGATGTGCGGTGTGATAGCAAAGACGATTTCGCTTTCGAGCCGTTCTTTCTTCTCCTGGGCAAACAGGTACTTCAAGAGGGGTATTTTTGCCAGCCACGGATAACCGCTCAGTGACTGTGTTTCTGTATCTTGCAGAATGCCACCCACCAGGTTAATCTCACCGTCCTGCAATCGCGATTCGTGTTCGATGCGGCGCTGTCCAATGGTGGGTTGACTAATTCCACCGATATTTGAAGTACCCGTAAGCGCTGAGACTTCCAAAATCATCTTGAGGGTGACCTCGCGATTTGAGTGAATTTGAGGAGTAATGTCGATATTCACGCCAACATCGATATACTGAAATTGAGTGTTGACCAGCGGGCTGATACCTCCCCCCACGCTGCCGCCTGCCGAAAACGACCCGGTGGCGATTGGTATGCGATCGCCGATTTTCAACTGAGCTTTTTGTTGGTCAAGGACGCGGATTTCCGGGTTCTGGAGGACCTTGGTGTTGTTGTCGGACATAAGAAAGTCGAACGAACCGCCCGGAACCGCCATTTGGAAATTGCTTCCATTCAGCGAACCCAGTTTGACCGTACCCGGAGCAGCAGCTGCTAAAGCGATGGAGGTAGACGTTGGAACAGTTGTGCCCAGCGTGCGCAATCGATCACGGCTTACTTGCAACACAGCGATATCGATCACGACTTCGGCCTTGGGCTTGTCAAGGTCGCTGACCAATTTCTGCGCCAGCACCATCTGGTCCGGCGTACCTCTGAGGGTGATCGCGCTGTGCGTGGGATTTACCTGAATCCGGCTGATGTCCAGAATTCCTTTGAGCGTGCTGACCACCTCTTGCAACTCGGCCGGCGTCGAAGCATTGCGAAGATAAAATGTGGTCATCACGTTGTCTTCAAAGTCCTTGCGCCGGCCTTCCGCAGCCACAAAGATGGCCTTGGTCGAAACCGGCCGCCAAAAGGTCTTCGATTGCATGGCCACCATCCTCAAAGCTTCGCGCAGGGGGACGTCGTCCAACTCGATATTAATTCGCTGTGGTTTGTAGTCCAGGTCAAACAGCACGTTGATTCCAGCCAGCTTGCCAATCGTTTTATAGACATTATCCGCAGTGGTCGTCATGCGCAGGGTAAGCGGAGTATCCGAAAAGGGTTCCAGATCGACCGGACCTTCAGCCTGCTCTATCATTTTGCTCAATGGCGACTCCGGCGTCGGGGTAACCGCCAGGCCTTCCTGCTGTTTTTTGAGCATGGCGGCGGTGCGTCCCAACTCTTGTTGGGCCGCAATGTTGGTGATGTCAATCTCCGCCGCACGCTGAAATTCCGCGAGCGCTTCGGCTAACTTGAGGCTACTGCGCAGCAATTGGCCTTTTCGCACATGTTCAGCTGCGGCGGAGGTTCGCAGCCGGAGGTAGGCAGCCGCGTATTTCGCATCCTTGGGCTTCAGCGCGTACGCTTCCTTGTATGCTTCAAAAGCAGCATCGTATTGGGTCTGCGACTCGGCGCGAACACCGCTATCATAGGCAGCCTTCGCTTTATCGGCATAGGCTGGCGCGTTGATCGCCAGAATCAGGATCGAAGCCAACACCATTCGCAGATGCATCATATCGTTGCTGCCTCCACGGCAGACCTCAATCGGACCATGAAAACCCGCCTGAACCGCGCGGGGCCGCTCTAAAAAGTCAAATCCAGTGGAGGTAAGAGCAAATGTACGGCCACGGTAGGAAATCGTCTACCTCACTACATCATCCCGTATGACCGCCTTATAACTCACAACCCTGGCCTACTTATTTGCTGTAGCGCAAAGAAGGAACGTTTGTTCCCCCTTAAATACTCGCGTGTTTCCAGTCGGGGTTTAGGGCGGTTAAGAATGAAATGTCCTTTTAATGGAAATTTTGAGGAAGGTCACCCTATTCAGGAACAGATGCCGGACCCGTGCGAAAAGCCTACGGAGCTGACCAACGTGCGGAGGCCAGGTCGATTACTCGCGGCAATCGACATAGCGCCGGGCGGTCATGGAAATCTCACCCCCCGACAATTCGCTGCCAAGGTTGTTGTAGCGCAAAGACGAACCGCCGAGATACGTTGATATTATTGTTTAATGGCTGAACTGGCAGCCGAAATGCCTGGTTGCCTGTCGCTGGTCCGATGGAGTAAGTCTCTTAGCTATGAAACTTGGCTACCAACTTGGCATCGTCGCGGCTTTGATCTTTCTGGCGAGTCCATCTGCGTCCGCAGCGGAGATGGCCATCTTGCGCAATGGCTTTGCCATCCGTCACGAACGTCGCGAAACCCTAGACACGGTGACTCGCCTATACCTGCTAAAGGCGCCAGACAACTACATTGACGTACCTGCTGCGGAGATCGTGCGTTTCGAAGCGGTGGACTCACCTTTACCGCCAACCGTCCGCTCCGCCCCTGACAGTGATCTCGACGCGGTCGTCAGTGCCGCCAGCAAACGAAACAACCTGGACCCCGATCTGGTCAACTCCGTGATCCTGGCCGAAAGTGGATTCGATCCCAACGCAGTTTCCCCGAAGGGCGCGCAGGGACTCATGCAGCTGATGCCGCAGACTGCCGCCCGAATGGGGGTACGGAATGCCATGGACCCGGCCGCCAACGTGGAAGGTGGAACACGCTACTTGGGTGAATTGCTGGTCCGCTATCACCACGACCTTAGCAAAGCTCTGGCGGCTTACAACGCCGGACCGGAGCGCGTGGAACAATATCACGGCGTGCCTCCCTACCCGGAGACACTGGCTTATGTGGCTCGGGTTGTTCGCGATTTCAACCGCAAGAAAGATATCCAGCGGCGCCCGCTGCAGGATCCCAGCCGCTCGCCGGACCAGAATTCCGAGGCCACCCTGTTCGACGAGCCCGGCCAACCCAAACTAGCGCCCCTTGCCATGGTGCGCTACACGCCCAGCCCCAACGCCCTTTCCAGAGCTGCCATTTCTGACGCCGCCAGATTAATCTCCATGATGAGTTCATCTCCTCGAGTGGATTAACTCCCGGGGAATGCTAGCGGCACGCATGATTGACAAACCTATCCTGCGTACCGCGATCATGCTGGTCATTGACAGCCGCTGTTTGAGCCCCGAGTGTGTGCTCTTTGATCTTGCTTCCACGATCTCCCGCTTCTGTTCCGTCGTCATGCGCATCGATTCATGCTTACCCAGGCTGCTACTCTTTGATGCGGCAGGCCCCGGATCTCATCACCCGGCCGTCGGCAAGCGCAACGGGGTTCTATACCATCACGACATTCACACCGTCAGCGGCCGCGCTTTGAGCTACCTTAGTAGTATCAACAGTAGTTATCAACGCCTGCTGCCTGCTGCGAATGCATTGCTGAAGGAGGAACGCATGAAGTTCCCTGGTCCACTCCCTATCGGAGCTATGTTTGCTCTGAAGCTCACCGGCCGGATGATGGTATGGCGAATATTTCCACTGCTTCTGGTAATTCTGGTCAACGCCACGATTCTTCGCGCGCAGCAACTCGTCGACGCGCCGGCTGCAGATAAGCAAACATTGCAACTCTTGCTCCAACGAATTGATCAATTGGAGGCTAGAGTCAAGCAATTAGAAGGGGCCAAGCAGCAAGCTGCCCCGGTAAGCCCTCCATCTGCGCCCGCCCAATCGAGTGCGCCGCCTGTCGGTGAAGCTGAGCCGCAGGCCGACAACGCCGTGCCGGAGAGGATGGATTCCAGCAAGACATTGTTGCGCATGCGCGGTTTCGGCGATATCACCCTTCACGGGGATAACCAGCGGCACGATACGACCTCCTTCAGCCTTGGCCAACTCAACCTTTTCATCACTTCCGACATCTCGGAAAAATTTAAGTTCCTCAGCGAAATTGTCTTTGAAGGTGGGCCGGACAACATTTTCGGCGAAACACGGGGAGAAAATAATACTTTCGGTGTGGATGTCGAACGCATGGTTGTTCAGTACTCCCACAGTGATTTTTTCAGGCTCGCTGTTGGCCGATATCATACCGCCATCGGTTATTACAACACCGCTTATCACCATAGCACTTGGTTTCAGACAACGACGGGGCGCCCCTTTCTCTTTCAATTCGAGGACCGCGGAGGAATTCTGCCGGTTCATACTGTGGGTGCGTCGGCGTCGGGCCTGATCCCCTCCGGCCATCTCGGCTTGCACTACGTCGCAGAAGTCGGGAACGGGCGTGCCTCGCGTTCCCCCATGACTGACGAACCGGTGCAGAATGTGGTTGATGACCAGAACCATAAGGCCTTCAACCTTGCACTTTTCGCCCGTCCTGACGCAGTTCGCGGCTTGCAAGTAGGTTTTTCCGCTTACCGCGACCTGCTCGCGCCGGCAAATGTCCCGAGAATCGGAGAAACTATCTTTGCGGCGCACGCCGTGCTGGTCCGCCCAAAGTTTGAATGGCTCAACGAAATCCTGTTGGTGCGCCACGCTCCCAACGGTATCCCGCGCGTATTCAATACCCCAGGGTTTTACACCCAGCTCTCCAAACAGTTCGGCTCTTATCGGCCCTACTTCCGATACCAGTATGTGAACGCTTCTAGCACCGAACCCATCTTCCCCGACGTTGGATTGCGCCAAGGCCCCTCCTTCGGTCTCCGTTATGACGCTAGCGAGACGGTGGCCGTGAAGCTCCAATACGACTACACTGCCTTGCGAGGACAGCCGGCGGTCAATGCGCTTGCCCTACAAGTCGGATTTACGTTCTAGAAAGACCTACGCATGCCGCGCTTGGCAGGTCCGCTGTTCATTTTGGCGAGTGCCGTTTTCACAATTGCGGCCCTGTCCTTAGCCTTTGTGCCAGCCCTCGGGCGATTGCCGGAGCCGCAGATCACGACCGAACAAAATCTGGCCATTGTCGTGAGCTTGTCTAACCCGGTTGAGAACCTTTCTATGGCCGAGCTACGAAGGATTTTTCTTGGCGAGCGCAGTCACTGGCCGAATGGCCGCCGCATCACCCTTGTTATGATGGAACCCGGCCAGCCTGAACGCGCCGTCGTGCTTCGAGATATCTGCCAGATGAATGAGACCGATTTCAATAATCACTTCCTGCATGGCGTTTTCACCGGCGAAGTGCTTGTTTCACCAAAAACTTTGGCAACTCCTGTGGGTGTGCGCAAGTTTGTATTTAACGTGCCCGGCGCCATTGGCTATCTGCGGGTCTCGGATTTGGACTCCTCGGTAAAAGCGGTGCG
>MNIJ01000010.1 GCA_001919715.1 Acidobacteria bacterium 13_1_20CM_58_21 | reverse complement strand
ACCATGGGGTCATTGGAAGCTCCTTCATCGGACTACCGCAGAGGTTAAGCCTCTTGGTAGTCCTGGCCTGAAATGAGGGCGTTGTGGGAGGAACTTTAGCGGTCTGGCAAGACCAGCGAGACGCCGTAGGAATCCTCTCCCTTACGAGCCCCATACGAGGGAGAGGGGGATGTTCATTTCGGAAACGGGCCGGCCATGATCGGGCCGGGCATCAAGGGCGCCCAAGCTTCTTTACAGTGGGCACATCGCACTTCATTCCGACTGGCATTGCCGGCCCCTGAGTTCTGAATGATTGCAAACGAATTCATTTTCTGGCAATGCGGGCAAGTGAGATCGACCATAACGCGGAGCGGGGCGGGTTTTGTTTCCAGCTCCGCTGATGACGGAGTCTCCCTGCTGGCCCGCTTTCTAGCGTACAGGGCTTGATCGGCGCACGCGAGCAGTTCCTCGGGCCGGTCTCCCATTTCGTACTCCTTCCAACCTGCCGAGAAGGAGACTGGAATCTTCTGGCCCTGCCAGTTCACTTCCAATGAACCGAGACGTCCCAGGACAAGTTGCAACTGTTCCAAAGTGCATTCCGGAAGCAGAACGAGAAACTCATCGCCCCCTAATCGGACAGCCAAGTCCGATCCCCGAATGACGTGGTTCAAACGCGCGGCAAATTCCAACAAGACCTGGTCGCCGGCCGGATGGCCGTAGGTGTCGTTGATTTGCTTGAAATTGTTCAAGTCCACGGTGAGAACAGTCAGCGGATGCCCCTTGCGCTCCGAGCGAGCCACCTCCGCGGCCAAGCGTTGCTCGGCAAAACGCCGGTTATACAGACCCGTCAATGGGTCGACCATGGCCAGATTGCGAAGAAGGTCGGAGTGGCCCTGTTTTTCGGCCAGTTGGCGCCGAAGCCGCTTGATAAGAATTTCTTGACTGATCACATAGACGTTAAAGAGCACCACCAAAGCGATCAAACCCAAAACCACCTCAATTATATTGATCTTGAAGATGGTCTGCGCGCCTTGACGAATTGCGGGGAGAGCCAGGGCCGTGACTGCAAAGGTGAGCAGGAGCATAACAAAGATCGAATAGCCCCAGACCCACCAATCACGCTTCTCAATTTGCCGAAGTTGGTTCGCCAGTTCTTGGTCGGTCGCCTTTAAAGAGGACGGGAGGGGATGGATGTGCGGAGGGTCACTCATGGGTGGGGTTGAGGGGCCGGAGTCCCCAACCTTTCTAAGCTAATTAGTTGGGACTTTGAGGTCAAGACAGTTTTGTAATCATATTACAAGTTAGTTATGACTGCAGTTTGTTCTGACCGACAGCGATCTAACTGACTGAGAATACGCTAACATGCCAGTAATGAACCACTTACGAAAGTTTAGCCAATTTCGGCGAGAGTTCTACTCTGCTTGGTACTCCTGTCCTATTGGTCAGTCGGAGTACGCCTGTCAGACTCCCGTTGAACCAAAATGATCTCGCTCTTCATCCTAGCGTTGTCCGTAACTGGCCTGGTGAGATTCGGACTCTCGCAATGGCGCGCGATTTGGATAGCGGCCGCCAATCAGCCGCTGTCTGATTCGTTGCAGCTAGCGGCGGGAATTGACACTGCGACCATCGGGGCAGGCGATTTCGGCTCGCTCCTCGACCTCTGCAACGAGTTGTCCCCTGAACTGAAAAAATCGAGTCCCTGGCTTAAGGAAGTAACGGTTTATTACCGTGCCATTGCGAAACTCGAGCAAGTTTTCAGAGTGACGCTGCCCTCCATCTCCGCCTGGGCGAAAGGCGAAATGCAGATCTGCTCGCGCTACGCGGCAGTCGTTCTTGACCAAAGTCTCTCAATGAACCTGGATCGCCAGCTTGCAGCGCGAGCCAGCTGACTCAAATAAAGCGGGTTCCATAAAAGCAGTTGACCACCTCAATGGACGGGACTAGGAAAGAAGTGGCCCGCTGGGTGCACGCCAAAGCGCGAATCCGGTTCATTAGTGCTACCAGGTTCGGGCAATCCCGGTCGGTTATGGTGGCAGTGAACTTCAAACCCACTCCTAAAGCCCTGCGGATTTCGAGAGGGTAATTGCGAGAGCCGATGCGCAAGGCTGTGGCAGACCATAGCCCGGATCAATCCCGAGCAACAATCAGGGAAATACCCTAAATGCTGCAAGCCATTGGCCTCAACGCGGGGACAGCAGAGGCAAAACCGCTGCCGCACCTATGAGGCCTCGCCGCGGAGGGCGACCGCACAAAACGGCCTCGCATGTTTATGGCGCCTGCTAAAGCACTTGGGCAACACCACGTTAGGCGGTCGATGACGGGTCTGCAGTCGTCTTGGCGGGGGCTAGATCGGGGAGGAAGGCGGTGAGTATGCCGATGGTGGGAAGGAATGAACAGAGGTGATAGACAAAATTGAGGCTGGTGAGATCGACGAGTTTGCCGAGGAGCGCCGCGCCGATGCCCCCCAGACCAAAGGCGAAGCCGAAGAACAGGCCGGAGACGGCGCCGATTCGTCCGGGCAGGAGTTCCTGAGCGTAGACGAGGATGGCAGAAAAGGCGGAGGCCAGGATCAAGCCGATGATCACGCTGAGGACGCTGGTCCAGAAAAGATTGGAATAAGGCAAAAGCAAAGTAAAAGGCAAAACGCCGAGGATGGAAACCCAGATGACGTATTTGCGCCCGATTCTGTCGCCCACCGGGCCGCCGATGATGGTGCCCGCCGCCACGGCACCGAGAAAAATGAAAAGATGGAGCTGAGCGTTCTGCAGCGACATGTGGAATTTGCCCATCAAGTAAAACGTGTAATAGCTCATCAGGCTGGCCAAGTAGAAAAACTTCGAAAACATCAGAGCCACGAGGATGGCAAGAGACAGCACAATTTTGCCGGTGGGCAAGGGGGCGTCGGCAGGCGCCGCGGCGAGATACGCGGCATCCACAGTGATGGATTTTGGCGAATGGGATTTGTAACGTTTTGTCCAGGTGCCGATGTTGGCTAGCAGGACAATCCCGAAGAAAGCCAGAAGGGAAAACCACGCGAGACTCGATTGTCCCTTGGTCAGCACGAACGCGGCGAAGAGTGGACCGAGGGCGGAGCCCGCGTTGCCGCCGACCTGGAAGAGCGATTGCGCCATGCCGTGCTGTCCGCCGGATGCCATGCGGGCGACGCGCGAAGATTCCGGGTGAAACACGGCGGAGCCAATGCCCATGAGGGCCGCTGCAGCCAGGACGGTCGCGTAGCTGGGGGCCAGCGCCAAAACCAGCAGGCCGGCCAGTGTGATGCCCATGCCCAACGCCAGGGAATACGGTTGCGGGCGGCGGTCGGTATAAAGACCCACGAGCGGCTGGAGGATGGAGGCGGTCAGCTGCAGCGTGAGGGCGATCAGGCCCACTTGGCCGAAATCGAGATGGAAGGCGTTCTTGAGTAAGGGATAGATCGCCGGGATCAGCGATTGCAGCGTGTCGTTCAGGAGGTGGCAGAAGCTGATGGTGAGAAGAATTTTGAAGACGGTTTTCTCGCCGGTATCTGCCGGAGCGGTTGCTCGAATGGCAGTCAAATTGGTGTCGCTAGCCATCTTGAGCCGGGGTCCCCGAACCAAAGGTGAAGGGCCACATAGTTCTTACTTTGCCGCCGCGGCCAGGCGGCGCGAGACGTAGTCGGCGACGTAAGCGTCGAAGAGATCATTGAGGCGATCGCAGACCGGACCGGGAGCGGGAATTCTGTTGCCGGCGACCTCGCCGACGCCGATGAGATTGCGATTTGTGGAAGAGACGAAAACTTCGTCGGCTGAGTACAGGTCTTCCGGACGAAGCGCCTGCTCGAGGACCGAAACACCGGCTTCCGGAGCGATTTCCATGAGGATGCCGCGGGTGACGCCTTCAAGGCAGCCGGAGGTGAGCGGGGGAGTAAGGACCTTGTTGTTTTTGACGGCGAAGATATTTGCGGAAGTGCATTCGGCGACTTCGCCGCGCTCGTTGAGCATGATGACTTCGTCGAAACCTTCTTTGACTGCTTCCGCAAAAGCCCAGACATTACTGAGCCAGGAGATGCTCTTCACGCCAGTCATGGGAGACGCGGCGTGGCGGCCGTTTTCGCGGAGGGCCAGGCGCACGATCTCGCGATGTTCGGGGAGGCCGGCGGTGTAAATGATGAGGTCGACCGGCGGCTGCTTTTCCTCGCTCTGCCAGAAGCCGATGGTGTTGTAGACAAGATAGATGCGCGCGCAACCTTCGGTTACTTTGTTGGCGCGAATGACTTCGTGGAGATGGACGCGCACTTTGGCCGCAGCGTAGGGCATGGGAAGACGGGTGATGGTGGCGTCCTTTTCGAGACGGCGCCAGTGCCGCTCGTAGGCAAACGCCTCGCCGCGGGAGATGCGCAAGGTGGTGAAGATGCCCCAGCCGCAGATCAGGCCGGCCTGGCCGGGGGAAAGCCGCACTTTTTCGATGGGCTGCAGGCCATCGTTGTGGAACACGTTCGGGTGGATCACCTGGCCCTCACGAAAAGAACTCGAACTGTTTTCTATTGTATCCGAAAACTTCACTCTGAGCGGGCAGGAGAGCAGCCGTCGGCGTTCAGCCGAGGGAAAGCAGCAAGGCGGCCGAAGCCCGCCCTTCGTGAAAGTATGGTCTTAGTGAAGCCTTAGAACAGCAGCTTTAGAGCGAACTGAATTTGACGCGCCGAACCGAAGTCACCGGTCGGGAAACGCGTACTCTGAACTTTTCCAAATACTGCGTTTGTAGTGGTCAGGACGGGATTCCCGAAATTGGGGTGGTTGAAAACATCAAACAGCTCAGTCCGGAACTGCGCGGTCACCTTCTCAGTGAGTTTCGTATCCTTCAAGACAGAAATGTCAGTGTTGATGAAGTTCGGGCCGGTAACCGCGTCGCGGCTCAGGTTGCCAGGATGGCAGGTAGGCAGGGCCGGAGGTAGTGCAGGGGCGCACGGCGAAACAAAAACGCTTTTGTTGCTAAACCAACCGGCCGGGTTTCCTGTCGTCTGGATCGGTCCGGTCACGTCGGGCCGGACTGTGAGACTGACCCCCGGGTTGATGGCCAGTGTGGGATTAAGCGGATTTCCGGTTTGCGCCTGGGTAACCCACCCGACTTGCCAGCCCGAGACGAGCCGGCTGGCCTTAAACGGCAGTTGGTAAAAGCCGCTCAAGACAAAGCGATGGCGAACGTCGAACTCCGAGGGGCCATAATCTGCGCGCGGATTGTAGGCGTTTTGGAGGATGTAGGTCTCCCCGGTGGACAAAGAGTTGTAGTCGAGCGACTTCGAATACGTGTAGGAGCCAAGCAATTCGAATCCGTGAGAGAGGTGCTTATTGATGGTGGCCCACAACGCATTGTAGTTGGAATTTCCTCCACTGTTCACTTGATTAATATTACCCAGCGAGCAGAGCGGATGCGGTGCAGTGCACTGAGACGGCAAAATGGGACTGCTGGCCGGAAGGGTTGGGAACGGCCGCGTAGATCCGTAGATGCCGTTCGTAACCAGCGGCTGATTGATGTTCTGATTCAGCTGCAGGTGGGTAGCCTTCATTCCAACGTAAGCAATGCTCAGGCCCATGCTGGAACTCAGTTGGCGCTCGATCGTGAGGTTCCAGTCCTGGGAGTACATATCGTTGAAGTTCTCATTGATTGCTGCTGGGCCCAGGCTAGTGCTTGCAAGTGATGCCGAAGGGTCCTCCACTCTAATAACCCCTGAACTGATCGAAATCGGTATGGCATAGGGTGGGTTGCCACTCAGACCGACTACGATGTTTGTGGTCGGGTCCTGGGTCAGGATTGCATAGGCGGCTCGTAGGGAAGTCTGGCCGTTCTTGAACGGATCCCATGCGAAACCCACGCGGGGCTGGAAGTTCTTGTTATTCGTATGATAAGGCTGCTTCGCTTGGACGAGCGTGCCGGTCGTCGGATCGAATTGGCTGAAATGGTTAGCGGCCTCGGACGGCGAAGAGTTCCAGGCATAGCGCAAACCGAGGTTGATGGTGAAGTTGGGCCTCCACTTGAAGCTATCCTGCAGGAAGGCGTCATAGGAAGGCTGCAGAATCTTGTCGTTTCCAGAGCCAAGTTGGACGGTAAAAGCAGACGCTGAGTCGCTGAGGAAATTTTGCATCGCGGTCTTAAGATTATTGTTATTCGCGCTGCCCGTCTGGTTGAATGTGAAGCTCCCAATGTTGAAGGCGATATTGTTGTTGTAAGCGCGGCGGATTTCTCCGCCAAACGCAAAGGAATGCCGGCCCCTGAGCCAACTCAAAGTATCGTTCAGCACCGCGGTAGTATCGCCACGCCCTTGTGGTTCATTCGTGGGACCGCCAAATCCCAAGGCATTACCCACGTTTAAAAAAGGCAAGCCCGAGGCCACGGGCGCACCTGCCGGCATGCTGATGTTGAACTTGACGGGATCCAGCAGCCCATTGGGCGTAAAAGTTAAGTGGATGCGATTAAAGCCCAGGCGGACGGTGTTGGCCAGCCAGGAGCTGAATGAATGGTCCTCGCTGAAAGTCATCAGGTGACGGAGACCAGAGCGAGTGTCTCCGAAGCCGGGAATGTTGGCGGGGATTGCTCCGCCTGCGGTGGGCTCCTGCCGAAGATCCTTCTGAATGACGTAATAGCCGTGTAGCCGATCCTTCTGGGTCAGCTCAAAGTCGATGTCCGCCGATCCCTGATTGAGGGCCACGTTGGCCAAAGCACCGCCGGTAAAACCAGTGAAGGTGTTTGGCTGCCCATCAATGTCGTGACCTGGCGTGCGCGCGCCGACAGGTTGCTGAGTGTTCGCGCCGGGAATCAACGCAATGATGCTCTGAATCGCCGGGGTAGCCGAAGTAACAGTTGCCCGATCATCGTGGCTGGGGACGGTACTCGTAACCGTCAGGGCCTGGTGCTGGCGGAGCCCTTCGTAAGCCAGGAAGAAGAACATCTTGTTCTTCATGAGGGGGCCGCCGAGGTCCACGCCGAAATCATTACGCTTGAAGGACGCTTGGGGATTGGGCGTTCCATTGGAAGTCACCGCCGGATTGAAGAAATTACGAGCGTCCAGGTCGTTGTTCCGGAAAAACTCAAACAGTTCGCCATGGTATTGGTTGGCTCCGGAACGTGTGGCAAGGTTTACGATGGCGCCGGAATTCCTGCCGTACTCCGCGGGGAAGGCGGAGTTGTCGATCTTGTATTCAGCGAGCGTATCGATCGGCGGCTGGAAGGTGAGCTGGTTCTGGACGTTGTCGTTCAAGTTGATCCCGTTGACCAGCCAATTGGTCGTATCCTCGCGCTGGCCCGCCGTATTGATTCCGAATGATCCTTGGCCGCGGAGCGGAGCCGAGAGAAAGCCGTTCGCAGGCGGCGTCAGCGTGCCCGGCGTCAGGAGGCTGAGATCCGTAAAGTGGCGACCGTTCAATGGGATTTCCTGCACGGTTCTATCGTTGATGACTTGGCCCATGCTGGTCGTGGTGGTATCGACAAGCGCAGCCTCGGCGAGGATCACCACTTTATCCGTGGCTGGGCCAACGGTCAGTTGAATATTTCTTGTGAGAGCGGTCGCCACATCGAGTTTGAGATTAGAGATCACCGCAGTCTGAAAACTGGAAGCGCTGACTTCGATGCGATAAATTCCGATCGGCAAGGCTGGGAAAAGATAGGCCCCGGTGGCGTCGGTTTGGATTGCCGATGCGACTCCGGTAGCTTGATTGGTTACCATCACTTGGGCGTTCGGAACCACCCCTCCGGTTGCGTCCGTCACCGTGCCGCTCAGCGCCGCGCTAGACTGCGCCAGGGCCGCGCCACCGAAGGCCGTCAAGAACATGACCAACAAGAAGAGGCGCAAGAAGTCTTTCCGAGCAAGCGATGAACCCGTGCATTCCATGGCCATGATGCTGTACCTCCAGGTAGAAATACTCACTCGGGCACAATGAACAGCTCTGTGAACCGCTTTTGGGGCGTCGAACCTAGACGAATCCCGCGGAGCGGGCGGGTTCCGAGGCCAGTGCTGGCATTCGCTCGCAGGCAGCGATTTTGCAGATTATCGACTCCCAGGACCTTTTTCGCAATCTCCATGCCAGAATGGCATAACGCACGTTTCCAGCGAAACGCAAGCATTTCAGCAACTTAGGGGTGCGCGATGCCGACGTGAAGGAATAAGCGGGAACTATCTCCCAAAAACCGAAGTGGCTTACGGTTTCCTGAAGATGAGTTTACAGATTATCTGGGCTGCAGAACAGGAAAGTAACTGGGAAACGCTAGGGCCCGCAAGCGGCGGGGAGGGAGAGCAACTGGCCTTGGTAGATCCGATTAGCATCCTGGATCGCCGGGTTCGCGTGCGCGATACAGGACCAATAGGCCGCGTGGCCGAACTGCGTTTGGGCGATGCTTGTAAGCGTTTCGCCCCTGCGCACCATAATTCTTGATGTCGTCCGAACGGAGGAGACCGCCGCCGGCAGGTAAATCTGTGAACCTGCCGCGATATGGTTGGCGTCAACGATGCGCGGATTAAGGGCCAGGAGGTCGCGCCAGCGGGGACCCTTGCCGAGGTTCTGCTGCGCGAGTTTCCAGAGTGAGTCACCAGGTTTTACCGTCACTACATGCCATCCTGCCGGACCTGCAGGGGCGATGGGCGCGGCGGGCTCCCTAGGTGCCACGCGATTGCCAGGCGGGCGCGAAGGCCAGGTGCGAGGAGAAGCGGGCATGAAAACCTTGGGGCGCTCAAAAGGCGAACGCTTCACTGGCGGCTGGTAGGGGACAAATTTTGGTGCAGCAGGAGTGGAAACTGGTGGACGAAGCGGCATCACCGGAGGCTTCGGTGAAGCGAGTACCGCGTCGGAGAAAGGAAGATGGAACTCCGCGGACTGCTGAAGTCTTTGTGACTCTTTCTGTCTGCGGAAACGGCGAGCGACGTCACCGAGGGGCGCGTCGGGAGGAAGCGATTGCGCGTCGGCTTCCTGGGATTTTTCCGCCAAAGGAGGAGCGGCCTGATTCTTCCTAGCCTCCAGTTGTGCGCGATCTTCCGGGGTGAGAATCCGAGCGCGTCTCAGGTCCTGCTCGGTGTAAACGTGCTTCGATTTCTTTTGCTCACTTTCCTTCTGAGTGCGCTGCTGACGAGCCGCTGCGGCGACATCCTGAGCGGAGCACGGGGCCACACCAATCATGACGCAAGAGAAAATCAAGAGACCCGTTAGGCAGAGACGCAGAGAAGCCCACGAACGCCCCAGCGCTGAGGAGCGGCCCACCGACCCCGGAGTGTCGAGATCAAGTATTGCCATCACCAACCGACCACGAGGGACACTGCTTACAAGAAAGTATATCGAAAAAGGCCGTTTTTGGGAACCAAGTTTTTGGGCCATGGTGTGCTGCAGGAAGCACACGGAAGGAGTTCATCATGAACTAAACAACCGTGCGGATAAAGCTGCGTGACAGATGTCTTTCGCGAATCTTTTCAGCAGCTCCGGCCAATCATTCTCCAGGGAGTCTACTTTCTTTCTTGATTTCAGCTGGGATTGCCGGAGGCCCGTTGAGTTATGATCTGCATTCGGGTGATTCCGCGGGGGCGCCGCAAGGAGCAAAGAAACGACGCCGGCAATTTGTTTCTTCGACGATTTCCGCCGCCGCGATTTCTTGCTTGCCCAACGGACGAGACCCTTTTACCGGTTTTGCATCTCCGAAAAGCGCAACAAGCGAAATCGCAGAACAGTCCTCCGTTGATCTGACGCCTGCTCCATCTTGGCGGGACCAGGGCATTCTCAACCTTCTGAAGTCACCATACGCCAAACTGAGGAACGTGGCGGTGCACGCCGTCACCATCGAGAATGGCTTCTGGGCGCAGCGCCGCGAAGTCAACGTCAGCAAGAGCATTCCTTCCATGGGCAAATTGCTGGAAGCCAACGGCCGGATGGACAATTTCCGCCGCCTGATCGGAAAGAGCACTGCGGCGCAGCGCGGGCCGGTGTATTCCGATTCCGACGTTTACAAGTGGACGGAGGCCGCCAGCTTTGCTCTGCAATCCGGCGAGCGTTCCGAGCTCCACGCTGCTGTCGACAACATTGCCAAGGACATGATGGCCGCACAGCAGCCGGACGGATACTTGAACACCTATTACATCGGCGAGCATGCCTCTCAACGAATGGAACCGAAGGTGCAGCAGTGGGGCCACGAGCTTTACAACATGGGCCATTTCCTGCAAGGCGCCACGGCCTACTACCGAGCCACAGGCGACCGCGCGTTACTGGACGCGGGAATCCGCTTTGTAAATGAGTTCCTGCTTCCCAATTTCGGTGCCGGCGCGGATAAGAAGCCCTTGTTCTCCGGCCATCCAGAAATGGAATTGGCCTTGGTCGAGCTATATCGCATGACCGGCGACAAACGGCAGCTGGACCTCGCCGGTTACCTCCTCGCGGGCGACCCGCGGATTCACGTGCAGCCTTGGGATTACGTCTATCATTTTTGCGGAACTCCCTTCACCTCGCGAACCCATCTCGAAGGTCACGCCGTGCGCGCCATGTACGCTTGCTGCGGGGCGGCCGACTATTACCTGGAAACCGGCGATCCGGCGTATTGGAAAACGCTCAACGTTTTGTGGAAGGATCTCGTTACATCACAAATGTACGTCACCGGCGGAGTTGGGGCGCGCAGCGACGGCGAAGCCTTCGGTGATGCTTATGAACTGCCCAATGCCCGGGCCTACGGGGAAAGTTGCGCGGCCATTGGAAACATGATGTGGAACTGGCGCATGCTTGCCGCCACCGGCGAAGCCAAATTCGCGGATGTGCTGGAACGCGCGCTCTACAACGGCATCAATTCCGGCATGTCACTCGACGGCACGCTTTACTGCTATCGCAATCCGCTGGCGTATGATCCTTCCGGTGGCGACAAAATTCGCAACGATTGGTACGACACGACCTGCTGCCCACCGAATCTGGAACGTACCTTGGCCTCGCTGCCCGGATATTTCTACAGCACCAGCAGCGACGGCCTTTATCTCCACCTCTTCGACAATTCTGAGCTCGACTGGCATCTCGAAAACGGGGTCGGCTTGAAAGTCCGCCAGAAAACAAATTATCCATGGGAAGGCAGCGCGGAAATCGTCCTCACCCCCGCCGAACCCACCGAGTTCACATTCTTCCTGCGTATCCCGGGATGGACTGACAGCGCAGAGGTCAGCGTCAATGGCAAGGCGGCCGCCGGCGCCACTCCCGGCCAGTATCTTCCGATGCGGCGCCGCTGGTTCGCCGGCGACGTTATTCGCGTGCAATTCAATATGCGACCCCAGCTTCTTGAGGCCAACGCACAAGTGGTCGAGAACAACGGACGTTTGGCGGTCCAGCGCGGCCCGCTGGTGTATTGTTTGGAGCAAATTGACCAGCCAGAAGGCGTGGCTCTAAGAGATGTGGCCTTGAAACTAGGCCCGAAATCGAGCGCACAGTTCCAGGAAGAATTTCAGAAAGAACTGCTTGGTGGAATCATGGAGCACAGCCTTCTTTACTTCCGCTATTCCGCCGAGTCTCGAAAATCACGGCCAGTCTCACTAACCTTTATTCCCTACTATGCGTGGGCCAACCGCACGGCGACACCGATGCAGGTTTGGACACCCATAGCACAGACATAGGCCGCGCCTGCCGGGTGGAAAGCCGCGGGTAGGGGCGGGCAGATCGATAGCGAAAAATCAGCAGAAAGGCGGTGCGCCCTCTGAATCAAGGGAGTGCCGAGGTATTTCGAGGACAGCTTGGCGATGACCACAGATGGGCAGGGCCAGGGAGCGGCGGCAAGTTCCAACCGCGGTGCGTCACGGAACTTGGTATGGGGAGAACAAAACGCGGAAGAACCGCAAAGAACTGCTCGTTGACAAAGATGGAGGCAAACCATAAGATTATAATTTACCTCAACAGGGAAAGGTGTGACTGAGCGCGATGAGGACGTACGTAGCCAAGGGTGAAGAAGCCGAAGCGCTGAAAGTGGGCGCGAACTGGTTTGTAGTGGACGCCACGGACGTGGTGCTGGGGCGCCTGGCCACGAAGGTCGCGCGCATGCTGATCGGCAAAGACAAGCCGAGCTTTACGCCCTATCTGGATTCCGGCGACCACGTGGTCGTGATCAATGCCGACAAGATTCGCATGACCGGTAACAAAGTCGAGCAGAAAATTTATTTTTCGCACAGCGGGTATCCCGGCGGGCTGAAAGAAGTGCCGGCGAAGAGGTTGCGCGCGGCCAAGGCTGACTGGATGGTGCGCGAGGCGGTTCTCGGCATGCTGCCGAAGAACAAGCTGCGCGCGCGGCGCGCGAAGAAGTTGCGCGTGTACCGGGATGCCACGGGTTTGGCACGGCACGCGGGGCAGAAGCCGCAGGCGGTTTCGCTGTAATCGAGTTTCCAGATTTGTTTCTGCACGTTGCGGTTCTCCTCCGTTGTGTCTGACCGTCAAGCGGTCACCCATCGCAGGGAGCAAGCCGAGTGTGGAGTTTTTGAGGAGGAACGTTGAGTTCTACGGGTACGCCCATTGTGGGCACACAAACCTGGTTTCTCGGAACGGGACGGCGCAAGGAGTCGGTGGCGCGCGTGTTCCTGCGTCCGGGGTCGGGGAAGTTCAAAGTGAACGGCCGCACCATCGAGCAGTATTTTCCGAATCACGCATGGAAGCATGACGCGGTTGAACCCCTGAAGTTCACGAATATCGCCGACCAGGTGGACGTGGTCGTGACGGCGCATGGCGGCGGTGTCGGTGGGCAAGCGGGAGCGGTGCGCATGGGATTGTCGCGGGCGATTTCGCGGTTCAATCCCGAACTGCGGCCGGCGCTGCGGAAGAACGGATTTTTGACGCGCGATTCGCGAATGAAGGAACGCAAGAAGTACGGACAGAAGGGCGCGCGCAAGCGCTTCCAGTTCACCAAGCGCTAATTCTTAGGGCCCTGGCAACGTCCGGGCCACACCGAGCTCCAGCGGGTTGACGCGAGTTGGCGCGCTGAGATCACGGCCGGCGAGGAGCCGGCAAGAGGCTGTTCTGTGGCGACCTAAGCCGCCACCGCAAACAGCTATCCTATTAGGAGGAAACTTGGCAGTAGAAATTACCATGAAGGAATTGCTGGAGGCCGGAGTTCACTTCGGTCACCAGACGCGGCGCTGGAACCCGAAAATGAAGGAGTACATTTTCGGCGAACGCAACGGGATCCACATTATCGACCTTCAGAAAACCCTAAAGATGTTCCGTGAAGCGAGCCGCTTCGTGAGCGAACTCTCCGGACAAGGCCGGGCAGTCTTATTCGTGGGCACCAAGCGGCAGGCTCAGGAGGCGGTCGCCGAGGAGGCCAAACGCTGCGGTGCATTTTTCGTGAATCACCGCTGGCTCGGCGGCACGCTAACGAACTGGGCCACGCTGCAAAAATCCATCAAGCGGCTGAAGCTGCTGAAGGCCATGAACGAAGACGGCCGCATCAAAGAGCTTTCTAAAAAAGAACAAGCGCGGCTGGACCGCGAGATGAAGCACCTGTTTCAGAATCTCGAAGGCATCGAGAACATGACGCAGTTGCCGGACGCCATGTTTGTGATCGATTCGAACGCTGAGGAGATCGCGGTGAAGGAAGCGCGGCGCATGGGCGTGCCGGTGGTTTCCGTCGTGGATACCAACTGCGACCCGGACGTGGTGGATTGGATCATTCCCGGGAACGATGACGCGCTGCGCGCCATCCGACTGTTCACCACGAAGATTGCGGATTCCGTGCTGGAAGGCCACAACGCCTACCAGCAGTCACAAGTGGCGGAACAGAAATCCGCCGAAGATCAGGCGCTGGTGGACGGCGTTGAGTACGTCGATACCAGCGCTTACGAACGGTACGAGAAGCAGGAAGGCGACTTCGTCGAAGGCGTTGTCGAAACTCCCGTGGAGCCTGCTGAGGCTGCCGAGGCCACTGTTCCTCCCGACGACGGAAAGCGCTAGACACATTGCGCCGGTGGGAGTTTCAATGAGGCCCGCACCGAGCGGCTCGGGGCGGGCCATTTCACAGATAACCACATCAACCTAGAGACTTCAAAGAGAGCGAAGAGAAAAAAGGATGAGTACACAACGGCCGGCTGTGCAAATCCCAGCACAACTCGTGAAAGAACTGAGAGAGCGAACCAACGCGGGATTCAGCGACTGCCGCGCGGCGCTTGTGGAAGCGGGCGGGGACATCGAGAAGGCCATCAGCGTCCTGCGCAAGAAGGGCCAGGCGGCCGCAGCCAAGAAGGCCCAGCGCGAAGCCAGCGAAGGCCTGGTGGGCAGCTACATCCATGCCGGCGGAAAAATTGGCGTGCTGGTGGAACTCAACTGCGAGTCCGACTTTGTGGCGCGCACGGACGCGTTCCAGCAGCTCTCGCATGACATCGCCATGCACGTCGCGGCGCTGGATCCGCGGTATGTGCGGCGCGAAGAAGTGACGCCGGAAATGCTCGAAAAGGAACGCGATATCTACAAGGCGCAGGCTCTGGCGACGGGCAAGCCGGAGGCCGTCGTCGAGAAGATCGTGAACGGAAAGATGGAGAAATTCTACGAGGAAAACTGCCTCTACGAACAGCACTACATCAAGGACGAGAGTGTGACCATCCACGAGATGATCACGCAGGCCATCGCCAAGCTGGGCGAGAACATCTCCATCCGGCGCTTCGTGCGCTTCAAGGTCGGAGAAGTAAGCGGCGGAGCGGCGGGGCCGGAAACTGCGACGGTGCCCGCGTAAAGAGCAAAACCTCCGAATAACAACTTTACCGAGCGTCGCGGTTTGACCGTGGCGCTCTTTTTGTTTGTAGTGCGTGAGCCTTGGCTCCCGCACTGCAAAACGCGCAATGCGCATACGGAGATAGTTTGTTACAATTCCCCGGATTTTAGATGGCTCAAACAGAGACCGATGGCGGCGACGACGAAGGCTGGTAAGAAGACCGTGAAAAAAGTCAAGCCGGCATACCGAAGGATCCTGCTGAAGCTGTCCGGAGAGGCGTTTCAAGGTCCTCA
>MNIJ01000140.1 GCA_001919715.1 Acidobacteria bacterium 13_1_20CM_58_21 | reverse complement strand
GTGGCTTCCCGTGATTCGTACTCTTTCGGTCCATTCGATAACGTTTCCGAACCTCGTGTGCATCATTGCTGCAGATTCCACTCCCGGAACTTCCGCAATTCGATTCGTTAACTGACGGTAATAGCTCACAAGGTCCAGATTTTTATATCCGTTGGGTTTCGGAACGAGACTCACGTCTAGAAGCGAATGCGTTCGAAAGCCTGGATTAGCGTCGTGCAATTTCTTCAGTGTGCGCACGAAAAGTCCAGATCCCATCAGCAATACCAACGACAGCGCTACTTGTGTGATGATCAATCCTCCGCCGAGCCGGCCAGCTCCTCTTCCCAATGTGCGCCAGCCATGCTGGAGGGCCGCGTTGGGATCTTCTCGAGTGGCACGCCACGCCGGAGCCAACCCAAACAATACTCCCGTGAGGATTGCCATCGCCGCCGTGCGTCCCAGGATTTGCCAATCCGGTGAGAGATTCAGCGCTGCAGGAACGGTGTAGATCTGCCCGAGAATAAAGTCTGAAATGGCGTGGCTGGCCCAATGCGCAAATAACCATCCCGCAAGCGTCCCGGCTACGGACAGCATGACGCTCTCCGTCAGCATTTGACGGACGATTCTCGCACGCCCTGCTCCCAACGCTACTCTCACCGCCATCTCGTGGCTGCGTGACGCGGCGCGAGCCAGCATCAAATTGGCGAGATTCACGCACGCGACCAGCAGCACAAGGCCGGAAATGGCCAGCACAATGTAAAGCGGGTTGGAGAAGCGATTACGCAGAAGGGACGCTCCTCTTGCGCCGGATTCCACCTTGAGCTGTAGGTCGCGAAAGCGGCCCAGGTCTGCGTACGCCTTATCGTTCGGAACCATCTCTTGCCGAATCTCTGGCCAGAGCGAGTCAAGGTCGGCGCGAGCCCGTTCCAGTGTCACGCCCGGTTTGAGGCGCCCCGCCACTTGCAACCAGCGCGCATTGCGGCGCTGCAGATACTTCTGCATGTCTGGCTCGCCTCCGAACAGCTGCTCGGCCGGAAGCGGAAGAGTTACCTCCATCTCGACGGCGGCGCTCATTCCCCTGAATCCCTCGCGCGTTACGCCGATGATTGTGAATGGAATCCCCTCGATCTTCAGAGTCTTGCCGATAATGTCTCGCGCGCCGCCATAATGGCTCTGCCAGAAGCCGTAACTGAGCACAGCCACCTGTGCAGCTGCGGTGGCGCTCAGATTTTCATCCTCAGAATCGAAGAACCTGCCAATTTCCGGAACCGCGCCCAGTTCAGGATAAAAGTTGTTGTCAACCCCCCAGACGTCCGCTCGCGCAAGCGTGCCGTCCATCTCCACATTGAAGACGACATCGCCCCACCAGGCAAACGTCGCAGAGAACACGTTTTGGCTACGGGAGAGCTCCTGAAACATGGGCAGCGACAACGCCGCGTAATCATCGCCGGGGACATGAGCGCCGAAGTGCACTAGCTGTTCAGGATGGGGCACGGAAAGATCCCGCAGCACCAACCCGTCCAGGAGCGAAAAGATCGCGGTGTTCGCCCCAATCCCGAGCGCTAGAGTCAGCACCGCCACAGCCGTGAAGTTAGGAGAGTTACGCAGCGTACGCAGGCCATAACGGAGGTCTTGGCCGACTTGATCGAGCCAGATCCAGCCCCAGGTGTCACGCGTTTCTTCTTTGAGTATGGTGGGATTACCGAAGGAGCGAGTGGCGGCGTAGCGAGCTTCTTGCTGGCCCATGCCTGCGGAGATGTTCTCGGCGACTTGCTGCTCTAGATGGAATTGAATTTCGTCGTCCAATTGGCGGGCACTTCGGTTGCGGTGGAGCAAGGTCTTCAACCTAAGCCAGCACCTCCGAGCCCACACCATAACAGTTCACCCCTGCGTTGCTTCTCGAATCATTCCCACCGCAACGCCACCATAGGATCCACGTTTGCCGCCCGCCGCGCAGGCACGTAAGCCGCTAGTAGCGCCGCGATTGCCAGCAATAAGGCGGAACCGGCGATTGTGGCAGGATCCGCCGGTGTCAAACCGAACAGCATTGACCTCACTAATTGCGACGCTGCCCACGCAGCCGGCAGCCCTAGCGCTATTCCAAGCGCGACAAATTGAACTGCACTTCTGACCACCATTCCAATCAAACGCCCCGGTCTGGCGCCAAGCGCCATGCGGATGCCCATTTCCCTGGTACGCCGCGCAACGCTGTAGTCGAGCAAACCGTACAATCCCAAACAGGCCAGAGCGAGCGCCAGAGCACCGAATCCGCTTGCGAGCGTGGCCATCATGCGCTCTTGCACGATTGCAGCATTCACTTGTTCAGAAAGCGCACGAACTTCAATCGGCGCGTCAGGAAACTTTGGCTGTAGCTCCTTCTGTATCGCCGAAGCGACTTGAGGGAGGGACCCACTCGCACGAATCTCGAGGGTCGTCGGGAAATTGCCTGTGAGCTGAAAGTAAGATACGTAAACAGTGGGTGGAGGCGCCGCTCGCAGGCCGGCCAATTTCGAATCGGTCGACAGCCCAACGATCTCCAGGTTCTCTCGCTGGCCGCTCACGAATGCGGAGAGTTGCTGCCCCACAGGGTTCTGACCTGGAAAGTAGCGCCGCGCGTAAGTTTCGTTTATCACTGCGACTGCGGGAGTCTTGCCCGAGTCGTGTTCCGTAAATCCGCGCCCAGAGAGAAGGGGCGTTTGCAGCGTTTCGAAAAAACCAGGCCCAGCTCCGATGAAATACGCGTTGTCATTCTCAGGTATTAGTTGCCCTTTCGGGACTGCCGGTTCGCTCCAGGTCGAGCCATTGAGCGGTGTGTGCGTCGAGACGCTCGCTGATATGACGCCGGACACCCTCTGAACTGCATCCAGCAGATCCTGAGGAATACCTATGCGACGGCCTTCCAAGTTGACCAGCAGAACGCCCTCACGCTTGAATCCCGGATCTAGATTTTTGAGATTCTGCAGGGTCCGTACAAAAAGGCCCGCTCCAATCACGAGCAGCAGCGAGACTGCGACTTGCGTGATTACAAGCGCCGGTAGCAGCCGTGACCGGGAGCGACCCATCCCAGCATTCTCTTTCAGCACCGGTGATGGGCCTGCTGCCGTCGCCTGAAAAGCCGGGGCAAGCCCGAACAAAATGCCCGTCGCTATCGCAATGGCGCTTGTGAATCCAATGACATGCCAGTTCGGCGCCAATTCAAAGACCACTTGCATCGGTCCGCTGGAAAGAATCGCCACTAGAACACGGCTCAAAAACCAAGCCAACCCGACCCCGAATATCGCTCCGATCAAGGATAGCAGCACGCTTTCTGTCAGGAGTTGGCGCAGTATGCGGCCTCGCCCCCCTCCAATCGCCAGACGTACTGCGATTTCTCTTTGCCGCGCCGTCGTCCGCACTAGCAGTAGGTTCGCTACATTGGCGCAGGCGATCAACAACACCAGGCCCACCACCGCCATCAGCACGAGCAGTGGTTTCCAAAACATCTCCCGGAGCGTTGTATAGCCAGTGCCTCCAGCAGCAAACTCGAAGCTCGCATCGGCCAAAGCCTTTCTTCGATCCGCCGGCCAATCCGCAGGTATCGTTCGCTCCGCAATTGCGGGCCAAACACTCGCCAGACGAGCTTTGGCTTCAGTAACCGAAACGCCCATTTTCGGCCTTCCCAAGACGCGCAGCCAAAAATTTCCTGCGCCGACCAGGGATGCGCTACTCGGATCTACGCGCGGCACTGCGGCTACCGTCGTCGTGATATCTGCGATGGATCCTACGTTTGCGCCTACGAAGCCCCGCGGACTCACCCCAATGATCTCGACAGGGACGCCGTTTAACCGGAAACTCTGTCCCACAACTCTCGGATCCTGGGCAAACTGTCGTTCCCAATACCCGTAACTGATCACCGCGACGAGAGGCGCGCCTGGTCGATCATCATCTTCTGTCAGGAACCGGCCCAGCGTCGGATTCAGACCGAGTGTCTCGTAATAGCCTCCCGTAGCTACGGCCCCTTGCACTGCAACGATCGATCCTCGAGAATCTGCATTGAAAACCCATCCGCTAAAGCCCGCCACTCCGTCAAAAATATCCCTCTGCTCCGCTAGGGCGCGAACTATGGGATAGGAAAAACTAAAGTCCGATTGTATATGCAGCAGTACCAGGGTTTGCGCGTCTCGCACAGGTAGCAAACGCAGCATCAGCGCGTCCATCAAGCTGAAGATGGCCGTGTTCGCGCCGATGCCCAGTGCCAGCGAAAGAACAGCAGTGGCTGTGAAACCGGGATTTTTCCATAGCATGCGCAGCCCGTAGCGCAAGTCCTCGTACAAGTTTTCAAGCCAGCGCCAGCCCCATGTGTCCCGTGTTTTTTCCTTCAGGAACGTAGGATTGCCAAAAGTCCGCTTGGCGGCATAACGGGCTTGTTCGGGGCTCATGCCTGCCGCGATATTCTCTGTGATTTGCTGCTCGAGATGAAACTGAATCTCATCATCTAACCGCTGAGCAGCGCGATCCCGACGGAATAGAGTCTGCAACCGCAACCATAATTGCCGAGCCCATGTCATGACTTTCACTCCCACATCATTTGTTGAGTCATTCGTACCTCAACGCTTCGATAGGATCGACGCCCATCGCGCGTCGCGCTGGAATGTAAACGGCCAGGGTAGCGGTGGCCGTCAGAATCGCAGAAACCGCCAGGAGCGTCGCGCCATCGCTTGCCGGAACTCCGTACAGCAGACTGGACATTAGACGAGTCATTCCCAGGGCAGCAAACAACCCAACAACCAACCCGGCTGCGATGACCGGTATGCCCTCCCCAACAACCATGCGCAGGACGTCCCGCTGTTTGGCCCCAAGCGCCATGCGGATACCGATCTCGTGAGTGCGCTGTGAAACCGAGTAGGAAACAATCGCGTACAGGCCAACACAAGCTGTCACCAGCGCAGCTCCCGCAAAGATCCCAAGAATCACAAGACAAAGGCGGGTCGGCCCGAACGCAATCTCAGTCATCTCCCGCAGGGTCTGAACTTCGTAAACGGGCTGATCGGCGTCTATGGCTAGCACTTGTCGGCGTATCGGATCCGTCAGAGTTCCCGGCTCCGTCTCAGTCCTCAATAGAAGCGCCATGTCCCGCCCACCCTCCGGGTGCTGCAGGAATGGCACGAAGATCTCTGGAGCTGCAGGGTTATATAGATCGTGCACGCTCATGAACGGAGTAATCTGCTGCGAGTCCCCGATGACGCCGACAATTTGCACCACATCGCTGCCGGGCCACTCCATACCAACGGCAGTGCTGATGTATCGATTCTCCAAGCGAATCTGCTTGCCCATGGCATCTTCGTTTGCAACGTAAGTTCGCGCGAAGCTCTCGTTCACGATGGCCACGTGGGGAGCATTGGGGCCGTCTTGTTCGGCAAAAGATCGGCCTCGGCGCAGCGGGGTCTGAATGACTGCGAAATACTCAGGAGTGACCACTCGGTAGCGCGCATTGTCGATGCCCGTGGCAGTGTTCAGAGAGCGTCCTGGAATCGAAAAGTCGCGAGCTCCGGCGGCGTCCACAGGACGAACCGAGGACGCCGCCACGTCGACGATCCCTGGTAGCGCGCGAACCCGATCGAGTAACTCGCGAAAGAAGTTCGCAACCTGTCCTGGGTCGGCGTACTTCAATTCCGGCAAGGCAATCCGCATGGTCAATACATGATCCGGTTGGAATCCGAGGTCCATTGAAGTCAACCGGCGGTAGCTGCGGACCATCAGTCCGGCGCCCATGACCACAACAAAAGCAAGTGCCATTTCCAAAAGAACCAGCCCCGTTCGCATCCGTCCGCCGTAGCGGTCCGTAACGGACCTCGCGCGACCCTGTTGCAGATTTGTTCCCACGCCTCGCCGCAGGACGAAAAGCGCAGGCGCCAAACCGAACAACACGCCTAATAGCAAGGCTCCCGAAATGCTTAGGGCGAACGCCGTCGGATTCGTGCGAAGGTCGGTCTCTTCCCAAACATAGCGCGCCGGGATCAAAGCTCCGAGAGGTTTCAGGGCGCAAGCGCCACCCACAAATCCTATCGCGCCCGCGATCACGGAAAGGAGCGCGCTCTCTGTCAGGAATTGGCGCGCCAAGCGACCCGGCATCGCTCCGATCGCCAGACGCGTCCCGATTTCGCCGGCCCGAGCCATGGTCCGAGCGAGTAGTAAGCTGGCAATATTCGCCGACGTGACCAACGCGAGAATGGCGACTGCCCCCATTAGCATGTAGAGTGCGATTCGAAAATCCCCTGCCACACCCCTGCGGACATCTATCGGTTTGTAGAATAAGCCTGCGTACTCGGGGTGTGCGGCGCCGTATTCAGCTTCGACGCGATGAGCCAACTCCGCGAGAGCTGGCCCCGTCTGCTCTACCGCAAGGCCTTCTTTGGCTTTACCAGCTACCATGAGGTTGCGCTCGGAGCGATTGTTGGAGGCCGGGTCCAGCCGCAGTGGGATCGCCACGTCTGCTCCCCAATATGCGTATCGTCGAGGGGTAACGCCTACAATCGTGTAAGGGATGCCGTTTAGCCGGATTATCTTGCCGACGACGGATGCGTCACGGACAAAACGCTTGTTCCACAGCCTATGGCTGATAACCGCGACATTCGGTCCTCCCGGCCGATCCTCATCGGGTGTAAATGCCCTCCCAAGGATTGTCGATATTCCGTCCAAAGCGAAAATGTTGCTGGTCACACGAAGGACCACCACGCGTTCAGGATTTTCCGACCGCTCCAGGTTTTCGGAAAGAGTCGCCGTCCAATAGTGCATTGCAAAGAAGCCATCGAAGGACTGATGCAGGCGGGCGATATCGAAGTACTCTGCGGCCGAGAATCGCCAGAGTTCTGCTTGTTTCCTGGATTGTTGGGCCAAAAGCACGGTCTCGCCAACCGGGTGGGTCACCGCAGGCCCAGTATGGAGATAGGTGCTGTCGAAAATGCTGTACAGCGACGCGATGGATCCGATTCCAAGTGCCAGCGTGGAGACGGCGACCAGCGTAAAGCTGCGGTTCTTTAGCAGTAGCCGAATTCCGTACCGCAAGTCCTGCGCGACTTGGTCGAGCCATATCCAGCCCCAGGTGTCGCGCGTCTCTTCCTTAAGCACAGTGGGATTCCCGAAGGCTCGCGTCGCAGCGTAGCGTGCCTCTTCTCGGCTCATGCCGGCGGCGACGTTCTCGGCTATTTGCTGTTCGAGATGAAATTGAATCTCATCATGTAATCGTTCAGCGCTTCGATTGCGACCGAACAAAGTCTGCAACCTGAGCCAGAATCGCTGAACCCACAACATGACATCTCACTCCTACGTCGTTTCTACTACCAGGTTGATTGCTGCGGACAAGCGACTCCAATTCTCCGCTTCCTTCTCAAGCTGAGCGCGCCCCGCAGCGGTCAACGAATAGAACTTGGCTTGCCTGCCCGTTTCCGTTTCTTTCCACTTGGCTTTGATCCACGCTTTTTGTTCGAGACGGTGCAAGGCCGGGTAGAGCGAGCCCTGCTGGACCTGAAGCACCTCGCCCGAAATCTGCTGAATGCGTTTGGCAATCGCCCAGCCGTGTTTCGGTTCGAGCGAGACAGTTTTCAAGATGAGAAGGTCGAGCGTTCCTTGGACCAGATCGTTTGGCTTCGCCATACTATGGTTATCTACAACAAGTATTGTCGATTGTCAAGGTATGGCTATTGGGCAATGGTCGCTACTACGACACTTGGGAGATCAGCGTGACTCGACTGGATCCCGCGACCTCCTGCGTAACAGGCAGGCGTTCGTTGCCACCTAATTGGGGTCTGGCGTGGAGCGGTGAATCAGGGACAGGCCGCTCTCTCGACTCGGAAGGTAGAGCGATGAGTATGTTGCGTTCCCAACCGATCGCTGAGCAGGAAAAAAGAGCCCGTGCTTGGCGCTATCTCCTCGGGAGAGGGCCCGTCCCGCGTCCTCCCAGGCCGCGGCGGCGGTCATCGCCGATGCCCCTTTCTTCCAATGGAGCTTCGGTTTTGCTAGTAGTGACTGCCAGTCGCTACCAGCTTTGGTCGGAATGAAGATGCGTTTCACGGCGTAGCCCTACCTTACGGTTTCTCCCACCAAGTCGATAAAACGTGTCACCGTTCATGCACCTGTGAGGTACGCCGCGAATATTTCACTCATGACTAGCGGGGAGTACTGGTATACCTGATGTCCTGAATCAAGCCACAATTCTGGAGGACGCGCAACTTACTCTCGAGATCGGGGTAGTCCTCCTAAAAGTAAACAGTGTCCCGTTCCTTCGATGAGGAGTAGAGCCAGATTTTCCTTAGAACAATGAACTCCCGGCTGTGCCTTGGCAATTTTTTCCGACGTGTTGATTGCCGGAATCGTGTGTCCGTTTTCCACACGCGATATGTAGGGACGAAGTAAACCGGATCGCTCTTGGATGTCTCCTTGGGAAAGATTCTCGCTGCGCAATGCCCGCAAGCGCTGACCGATATTGTGCCGGTGTTTCTCCTATCCGTTCCGGCTCTGTATTGCCGGGCGACCAATCCCTAGCCTTTCCCTCGATCAAAACCCTCGATGGACGGTATGCATTTGAATCCCGCAGCCAGCGAACAATAGAAGCGATGCGCACCATGAAGCAGCTTATATCGATACGGGTATCCAGCTTGGCCCTCGACGATTTCCACTGGCGGGATAGCATTGTCAAACCGGAAGCCGCGCAAAATTCGTACGACTCGTTCGCGGGCTGAACCCTCTTCTTCGCTGTCGTTAAAAATCCCTACCCCTGCATTCCGACTGACTGGACCCACGTCTTCGAGAGGGACTTCGCGGACATTCTGAAACAGCCTGCGATTCACTCGATAAGCGGTAAATGTGGGCACAAAACCTCGCATTTCCGCCTCGGTCCACCAGTCGTCCGGCAGTTCAACTTGCAATCCGTGGTGTGTGAATTTCATCAAGCCGTAGCAATCATTGGGCGGGATAATGACTATCGTGGATGATATCAAATTAAATTAAAGCCCAGAGTTACTCATTTCGCTTCGCACGGAGCAGTGCGGGATGCACCCTTGATAAAATTATCCTGAAAAGGCCCCTCCAATATAGTGACCACCCCGACGCCACGCTACTTTGGAAGCGTGGCGTTCTGTTTTTAAGAGGCTCCATCACACCAGTTGTGTCGTTCTCCCACCACAATGACGTTCTCGGCAAACGCCTGGCCTTTGACTCTGCGGACAGATGAAATTACTTTTTGTCCCGGTTCGCGAACATGACGATTTATAAACGGCGGACGGAATGAACGGAAACCTTGGAACCGTCCGCGCCATCAATAATTCCAAATCCCTGCGCGTCAATTTTCTTCATGGTCCCTGTCATTTTGACGGTTCTCCCCGTGCAGCCCTGTTACAGCACTCGCAAAAAGCATCCTTTATAAAATATATGTATAGATGCCGATTTCCCGCGCGTTCTGTCGAATAGGGGGAGGAATTGGCCGTTGACAGTTGTATAAGAGGGATGAATTCCGTAGCAGAGTTGCTGAGGGCCACCACTTCTTGTCGAACGTACTCAGAGGACGTAAACTCTTCCTGATTGGGGACGAGGATGAGCTTGGAAGACTGGCAGAAGTTCGGATGGCTCAAGGCGCACAAGACGAACCGAAACGAGATCGCAGAACTTCTGGCCGTCGCCGATCGTGATTTGGGAGCGTCGAAGGCCCCGGGCCTTCACAACGATTGGGGCTTCAACATTGCCTACAACGCAGCGCTGCAAATTGCGACAGCCGCGCTTGCGGCCAGCGGCTATCAGGCAGAGCGCAAACCACCACTACCGTGTGATCGACTCATTGAGCCTAGTGCTGGGCACAGATGCGGGAAGCATTAAGAAGTTCTGACATCTTTCGAAGAAAACGCAACATATCGGACTACGAACGAGCCGATACCATCTCCGCGTCCGACGTCGAAGAGATGCGGTCACTGGCCGAAAAGCTTCGGGTGGACTTCGAAGCGTGGAGACAGAAAAACCATCCCGAATTAAAACCGTTTTGCGCTTTGGTGATCGAAGCTGAGATGGGCTCCTCAGACCTGCTTCATGGTGCAGGCGACTGCGGGAGCACCCGAGTTTGGGTCGGCAGGGCTCAGGTGGAGAAGTTTCCAGGCACAACAGCTGCGTCGCCCTTATGAGAGTGAAGCGGGCGTTCTGTGTGCTATTTTCTTAAATAGTTAGAGTATTGCTTTGATAAATCAGGAATCGTTGGAATCGCCTCCCTTTGCTAAGGCGGTTTTGTTTGGGCTACAGGCAATTAAGCGCCATGCTCGAAGCCAAGACCTGTAAACTCAAGAGCTTGCGAAAGGAATCAGACAAAGCTAAAATCATTTTGCTATCTTTCTTCCATCTGGTGCGCGATCTGATTCCGTTGTGCACTCGAGGAAAAGAGGGAGCGTGTAGGAGGCGGAAGTGTTGCGATCGCCGTCCGGTACAGGACAGGATCGCTCCGAACAGGTCGGGCATTTGCTTGTGAAAGTTGGGCAACGCGCCGTCGAAACCGAGAGAGAACGATGAAAGTTTGATGAAAGTCTCTCAAGCAAGGAAATAAGTCCTTTATTATCAAGGGCCGAGGTAGCTCAGTGGTAGAGCAGCCGATTCGTAAAAGGCTAGTCTGGTCCTGGAACCATTAAAAATCAACAGTTTACAGCGGGTACAGAGGCACAGATCGGGCCGAAATGGGCACGTGTGGGTGAAAGTAGGGTACAAAATGGGGTACAAGTCAATGGCGATTTCTCGGGAAGAATGGAAACGCAACGTTCCAAATTGCGTCGCCCCACGGCACAGGTAGAAGCCACAGCATCAAGAAAAAGAAAATCCAAAAGACCACGCAAAGTCCGAGGAAAGATTCTACTGGACCCGGCGGCTGGCAATCCGGGCACGGCGAAGGAAGTGGGTTTCCATCAAACATGG
>MNIJ01000106.1 GCA_001919715.1 Acidobacteria bacterium 13_1_20CM_58_21 | reverse complement strand
TTTGCGAGCAACCAATCTGCGGCGCTCCGCTTCTCACCACACGTTCGCCGCCCGTCTCCTCGAGGAGCGTGGCTCAGCCTGTGGTGGGCGCGGAGACCTGCCCATGCCCCAATCATTCCTGCGTTCCTTGTTTTCCTCAGCAAGCTCGGGAGGCGGTGTCATTAAACGCATCCGCGGAAACTTTGCTGTCGCCTTGACTTCAGAGAAATGGCAGACGAGCCCCGCGAACGGTGCGCCGTTGCATCTCTTGCGTTTCGATAGGGCGGGGCGGTCGAGCCGCGCGCAGGCTATTTCTTTCCTGACGCATGCGGCTGTGATCGCGGCACTAGCGCTGATTGCCATGCATCCTTTCAAGACTGCGAAAACTCCAGACCCTACCGCGGCAAGAGTCCTGGAAAGACTTAGGTTTCCGTCGCACTTCTTCTCCTCGAGCACCAGCGCCGCACCGGATCCCGGAGCAGGCAGCGGAGGTGGCCGTGTGCAGATTCCCACGACTGCTGGAAACCTGTTGCCGCTTGTTTCGATTCAGTTGGTCCGGCCGTCGCTTCCTCCCAAACAAGACGCACACATGCCGGTACCGCCGACGATATTCGACGCGTCCGCAGCGCCAGTCTTGACTCCGGTCGACAAAATCGGCCTCCCGTGGATGAAGGAAGAGTCCAACTCGCCAGGGCCGGGTGATTCCGACACCGTCGGCAGCGGTCCCGGGCACACTATGGGCGATGGGCCGCGCGACGGACCGGGCGGGCAAGGTGAGTCCCCATCGAGATATCGTGCCGGGGTTACACTTCCTAGCTGCGCCTATTGTCCCGATCCCCAATACACCGACGAAGCCCGCGAGGCCAAGCTACAGGGAAAGGTCACGCTGCAAGTTTTGGTTGGCGCCGACGGGCGCGCCGCGCAAATCCGTGTCGTTCAGGGCATCGGGTTGGGGCTGGATGAACGCGCCGCGCAGGCCATTCGCGGCTGGAAGTTTGTGCCGGCGCATGACCCCGCGCGCCGCGTGGTTCCGGCCTGGGTCGTCGTCGAGGCTGTCTTCCGCCTGTTCTAGACAGTCTTTCAGCAACGGAGTAGCCGTGCCCTACGAGTTCGCCGAAAACGAATATGAACTTGACCCGCAGGCCTCCTCTACCCGCGGCGGCGGTCCTCCGCACAAACGAACCGGGACCGGCGTTTTGGATCCGCAGTTTCCTCCCAAGAGGCCGCCCGGCCCAATCCCTGCCGCGCCGACAAGCTTGCTCTGGCGCATGGCTGCCGCGTTGCTGCTCACCGGGCTCGCTGCCGCGATTCTTCTCCTGCTACTCACCAAACGCTGAACGAGCAATGAACACGGCAAGAATCGCCCTAGCGCTCCTCGTCCCGCTGCCGCTTTGGCGACGAACAAGTGCCATTGGGCTCTTGCGAATTGGATTGGTTCAATCCGCAGAACAACTTCTTCCTGAGCCTGCACATCGGCTATCCAAACGCTTCCGACTGCATCCTCGGCTCGCACAACATCCGGTCGGCGACAACTTGCTTCACGGCAACCGCGCGTCGATCGGTTGGAGCGGCTTTACCAACTTACCGGCGAACTTCGCGAAGAACTCCAGAAAACCACGACCACCGAGGTGTTCTCCATACGCAGGGTCAAGAAAACCGAAGAAATTGAAAAGCTCGCCAAGCTCCTGAAGAACAGAGCCAAGGGTGGATAGGCCCAGTCGGAACTTGAGCCTGCCGCAGGACCGGCCCCGGGCACAGCCGATCGGACTCGATCGGGAAAGAGACCCGTCCTTCTTCCCGCACCCCGCGCTACCGGCGCACGCTGACCAGTGCAGGATCGGCTTCATAACCCTCATCCTGCACGGTCTTTTGCGCCGCTGCGCCAATCGCCTGTTCGTCCGCATCTTTCGGCAATTTGCAATAGCGCCGAATCACCTCTTCCCCATTCACAATGCGAACCAGCCACTGGGCCTTGCCCGCATCCCAGGAAACTTCCACTTGATCGGCACGCATGGCCACCTCCCACTGCCTCTGTGCATCCTTCTTATACCACCGCCCTTGTTGGCACAACCACCTCATCCTTTCATGTAGCGGCGACTTTCCTCCACCATCTTGCCTTCGCCTTTCAAATCCCGCATCAAGCACCCAAACGCTCGCTGATATTCGAAACTCCGCCGCCCACGCCTCATTCGTCTCCATCACCGCATCATCCAATCAAATCAGGGAAGAGCGCCGTGCGCTTCTGCTTGCGCTCCTTCTCGAAGACCCCTTCGACCTCCGCTTCCACGCCTAGAGTGTTCACGGAGTCCTTGGGAAAACACGCGGGCTCAGCTAAGAAAACCTTTGGGCCTCTGCCACTTCACGCGTTGTTTGCCCGAAAAATGCAGACGTAGGAAAAACACTCAGCGAGCGCAATTTTGATGCCTACAAGTCAGCCTTTTCAGAATGAGCGCACAGAATGCGCGGGGCTGGGGGTGTCAATATTGACCTGCGGACCTCGCCATTCGGTCGGTCGCTGGTCCCTCGAACCTCTATCCTGGGTGCCGCTTTTTTTCGGCGCTGTTGGTCGTTCCCGCCGCCCATCCGGTCACCCGAAGGGCCGTAAGGCCCCGGACTCTCTGCCAAGAAACAAAGCTTCTCGTTCGCGAGCCACACCTTGCCGCAATCTGCTACGATTCGGCCATGAGAAAAATGGCCATTCCTAGCCTCGGCATCGCGCTGTGCGCTCTTTCCTTGGGGAGCGGAGCGTGGGCGCAGAAGGAGGCCGGCGCCGTCGAGATCATGGCCCACATCACGCCGACGGGGGCGCGCCCGGAGCCCGTGCGCCAATTCACGTTTTACATTCTCACCAAGAGCTACTCGGAGATCGTCAAGGAAGTAGAAGAGCAAGACCCCATCCCGGCACGCGATCAGTTTATCGATGGCCTCAAAGTATCTCCCGAGCTGCGTGCTTGGCTTAAGGGCCATGACACTCTCGACCTTACGGAGCCGGACCTCGACAAGCTCCTTACTCCGGATGACATCCTCAATGTTCCTGAATTCCTGCTAGCCTATCAGCGCTCGAACAGCGGCGGCGTAACCAACGGCCTACCAAAGCCAAAATATACGGAAGCTGACAAGACGGAACATCCCGAGAAATACGAGAAACTGAAACAAGATTATCTGTTCAGCCTCAAGAAATTCATCCGCTCGCGTCCCGAGACCGTTTCCGGTGTTGAGCTCGAACTGGACGGCGTCAACCCGCTGCGCAAGTGGGACGCGCTCCAGAACGACCGTCGCAAGCGCGTCCAACGCGTCGCCCCGGACGTGGCCCAGCTCAAGTTTCTCGCCGCCAAGGCGGACACCGATCTCGAAGGGCGCGCCTCGCTATCGGGTGTAGCCCCCGGCGACTATTGGATCAGCTCGCTCAATCTGGACGCCGACGCCGGCGATATGCGCGTGCGCTGGGATGTTCCCGTAAAAATTGAACGCGGCAAAACCATCCGCATCGAACTGTCGAATTTGAACTCCATCGACGCGCGCAGCTCCACTCCCTAGCCTGCGAGCGCCGCCATGGGCACGTCCCTCAACTGGATTGCGTTCAATCTTTTCATCGTTATTGCCATCGCGCTGGATCTTCGCGTTTTCCACCGCCGTCCGCACAAGATCGGAATTCGCGAAGCGGCCCTCGCCAGTTTCGGCTGGATCGCAGTCTCCGCCCTCTTTGGGCTTGGAGTGTTCTATTTCCGCGGCCCCCAGCCGGCCCTGGAATTCTTTACCGGCTACCTGATCGAAAAAGCCCTCAGCGTTGACAATCTGTTTCTCTTTCTGGTGATCTTTCGCGCGTTTGCCGTGGATGAGCGCCTACAGCATCGCCTTCTAGAATGGGGGGTGGTAGGCGCGCTGGTCATGCGCGGAGTGATGATCGCGCTGGGCGCGGAATTGATCGAACATTTCTCTTGGATCATGTACGCGCTCGGCGCATTCCTCGTCTATGCCGGCGGGCGCATGCTCCTCGCCCATCGGGTAGAAGTCCACCCGGAACAAAACAGACTCTTCCGCTTCGCCAGCCGCCATCTTCGCGTCAGCCATGACTATCACGGCGAACATTTTTTTGTGCGCACCGCGGGCGGCTTGTTCGCCACTCCGTTGTTTCTCGTGCTGCTCGTCGTGGAAATCACGGACGTCACTCTGGCCGTCGATTCCATCCCGGCGGTGTTCGGCATCACCGAGGATCCGTTCATTGTGTACACGTCGAACGTGCTCGCGATTCTGGGGCTCCGCGCCCTGTACTTCCTGCTGGCGGGAGTCATCGACCGTTTGCGTTTTCTGGATGAGGGGCTGGCGGTCGTGCTGCTGTTTATCGGCGGAAAAATGATCGGCGAGCGGTGGCTGCACATTCCCGTGGTTGTTTCTCTCGGCGTTGTAGGAGGCGTACTGCTGGTCGCGCTGCTGGCGTCGCTACTCTTCCCGCAGAGGAACAAAGCGTGAAATTCATTCTTCCTCGAACATCAGGTCGTCGACGTAGCACCACATCCAGTTTTCTCCCGGCTCTTGCGACCGCACAATGGGGTGCTTGGTGGCGTGAAAGTGTTTTGTGGCGTGTTTGTTTTTAGAGGAGTCGCAACAGCCGACATGGCCGCAGCTCAAACACAAACGCAAGTGCACCCAGCCGTCGCCCATCTTCAGGCACTCTTCGCAGCCCTTGGTCTTTGGCTTTACGCGTTTGATTTGATCGAGGTGAGTGCAGTTTTTCGCCATGGTGGCCTCCCGCAAAATCACATCCCTGCTTGAATTGGAATTCGGACCTGGAATCGCGTATCTCCCGAAACCGATTTTACGGTGACCAGCCCGCGCATTTTTCTTACGATGCGATGCACGACGTCCAAGCCGAGCCCGGTTCCCTCCCCCACGCCCTTGGTCGTAAAAAAAGGCTCAAAAATCCGCGATTGCACCTCGGGCGGAATTCCCGGGCCGTCGTCGGCGATCTCCACTAGCACGTAATCATTTTCGCGCACCACGCGCACGAGAAGTTTCCCTTTTTCTTTCATTGCGTCGGCGGCGTTGTCGATCAGGTTTGTCCACACCTGATTCAACTCGCTTCCGTAGGCCATCACCTTCGGAAGGTTCGCTTCATATTCGCGTGTCACCACAATGCCGCGCTTCAGTTTGTGATGCATGATGGTCAGAGTTGTTTCCAGGCTGCTTTTGATGTCCACTTCCTGGAGCGGCGCCTGGTCCATGTAGGAATATTCTTTGATCGCTTTGATGAGATCCGAAATGCGGGCGGTGCTGTGTTCGAGTTCGGCGGCAATGCGCTCCATTTCGAGGAGCGTGCCGAATCGCGTCAGCTCGGGGCCCAAAGAAGCTCCCGCGGCGGCCGCAAACCTTTCTAGTTGCGCGTCCGTTAAGTTGTCCTCAGCCAGAAGCGGCGCCAGTTTCCAGGCCTCGGTAACACCACGCCCTTCCAGCCAGCTTTGAATTGCTTCTTCTCGCTCGACACGCGCGAACTCATCTTTGTATGGAACGGGCTTCAGCGCGGAGCGAATCTCCTCTTCGCGCTGCGCCAGCAGGCCGCAGTCTTCCGGACCCAGGCTTGAGCTGCGTCCGGCAACGCGCAGGCGCTGGAGGCAATCCCGCAGTGCCGCAGCCGAGCGGCGGGCGGCAGCAGAAGGGTTGTTCAGCTCGTGCGCGAGGCCGGCCGACAATTTTCCCAGCGCTGCCAGTTTTTCCCTTTGCTGCTCTTCGCGCGTGACGTTTCGAACGCGATCGGTCAACAATCCAACGAGGCGCTGGGAAAGCTCGGGCATCCGCTGGAAAAGTTCGGGAAACTTGCCGGTAGGAAACGCCAGCGCACGAATCGGAAGCACCGCGCGTCCGGTCACACCAAACGTTTTCATTCTGGAAAAAGGCAAGACGCCAGTGACTTCGCCGGCGCGAGCGGTAAAAACGGGGCCATCCTGCGGACCATTCTCCCGCCGCGCTCGCAATTCTCCTTCGAGCATCACCAACATCGTGTCTGCCGGAGTATCTTCGCGGACGGAGACTTCGCCCACGCCGACGCGGCGTTCCTCGGATTGCGCGACAAACCATTCGAGATCGGCTTGGGGCTGATCCACAAAAGCAGGCACCTTGCGCAAGTCCGCAATCAGCGCTTCAATCCGTGCTTGCTCCGGCGGGCCGCTCATGGGCGTTCCGCTCCCCGCGTCTTTTCGTTCATTGGACCTTCGCCAGATACTGGTGCATGAACTGCACGACGACGGCGCCTTCGCCAACGCCGGAAGCCACACGCTTGACCGAACCGTGGCGCACGTCACCGACGACAAAAATTCCGGGCACGTTGGTTTCCAGCAATCCCGGGTCGCGATCGAGCGTCCATGATGGCGGTCTCTTTCCGCCGCGGAGGAGGTCCGGGCCAGAAAGAATGAATCCGCGCTCGTCGCGCTCAATCAAGCCGCCCAGCCATTCCGTCCGCGGTTGCGCGCCGATGAAAATGTACAAGCTGGTAGCCGGCACATTTTCCTTTTCACCAGTGAGTGAACGCAGGATGGTGAGGCCGGTGAGCCGTGATTCCCCGTGAACCTCGACCACGCCGCTACGCGTCTGTACTTCGATGTTGGGCGTCTTTTCGATTTGCTCGATCAAGTAATGCGACATGGTGCTCGCGAGGGATTCGCCGCGCACCAGCATGACAACTTTAACGGCGAACTTCGAAAAGTGCATGGCGGCCTGCCCGGCGGAATTGGCGCCCCCAATGATGTGCACGGTCTCGCCTTTGCAGGCCATGGCTTCGGTGGTTCCGCCGCCGTAATAGACGCCCGCGCCCTGCAGGCGCTCGATCCCGGGCACCTCCAGCGTGCGCCACTGAACCCCCATCGCCAGAAGAAGCGCATGACAGGAAATCTCAAACCCATCCGCCAGTTTCAGAAAGCGATAGGGACCTTCCGCCCGGAGGCTGACGGCTTCCTGTGGAGCGAGAATTTCCACTCCAAATCGCCGGGCCTGGGCCACGGCGCGGCGGGCGAGATCGTTGCCGCTGAGCCCGGCTGGAAAACCGAGGTAGTTCTCGATGCGAGAGCTGAGCCCGGCCTGACCGCCGGGCGCTTCGCGTTCGATCATCACCGTGTGCAAGCCTTCGCTGGCGCCATAAACGGCGGCAGCCAGACCGGCAGGGCCGCCTCCGACAATGGCGAGGTCGTAGAAGCTGGTTTGCGTGTGCGTGCGGAGACCGATCTTGTCGGCAACCGCAGGCAGAGGAGGCTCGGCAAGCCGCGCGCCGTCGGGAAAAAGAATCAGAGGAAGCGTTTCGGCTTCGGGTCCGAGCGAATCGACCAACCCGCGCACTTCAGGATCAGTTTGCGCCAGCTCCACGTCGATCCATTGGTAAGGCACTTGATTTCGAGCGAGAAAATCGCGCAACTCATAGGAGCGAGTTGACCAGCGCGTGCCGAGGACGCGAATTCCTTCATACGGCGGGCGAAACGTGGCGGTCCAATCGTGCAGCAGGTCGTCGAGAGCGGGAAAGAGTTTTTCCTCGGGCGGATCCCACGGCTTCATCAAATAGTAGTGCACGCGGGCTTCGTTGATGGCATCGATGGCGGCGTTGGTATCCGCGTAGGCGGTGAGCAGGGCGCGCTTGGCGAGGGGGTGCATCTCCATGGCTTCGGAAAGGAAGTTAACGCCGTCCATTTGGGGCATGCGCTGATCCGCAAGCAGTAGGGCCACAGGATTGTTGCGCGCTTTTAATTCCCGCAGGGTGGTGAGGCCGGCGCTTCCGGAATTCGCGCGCATGACACGGTAGCGATCCGCATAGCGGCCGCGCAGGTCGCGCTCAATCGCCCGCAGGACTTCAGGGTCGTCATCCACGGTTAATAGAACTGGCTTTGGCATGTTCCTCAGATGCGGCGCAGGTGATTTCGTTGCGTCTTACGAGGACTGTTGTACGGCTTCAGCTACTCTTGCTGACGCCCTCAAGCTACAATTCCTGACGCTCCCATGTCCAGCCCTCTCGCTCAATCCATCGCGGACCTGTCGTCCGCCGAAGCATCCAAGAGGCTCGCGGCCGCGGGCGAAATCTACCGCTTGGGCCGGGCGGCCGCAGGATCTGCTATTTCTAACTGGTGGGCCGAGAGCGAGCTCTCCGGGCTGCTACTTGGACCCCATCCCGCCATAACGGTTGGACTAGCGGTCGAACGCGACACGTTTGGGCGGATTCGCATTGCCAATGGCACGCCCAGACTTGCCGAAGTTCCGGGGGATCAGGATGCCGAGGAATTCGAACTTCGTTTCCCCGATGGCGTGTTTCTGGATCTGCTGACAACGCGGGAGCCCGGCGGCTCCGGGGCCATCGCAAAATACCTGGCCAAGTTTGGAGAGGGCGTGCAACAAGTGGAATATCGCTGCACCAATGTCGACCGCGCCACCCAAATACTGAAAGACAAATTCGGAGTTGCTCCTGTTTATCCTGCCACGCGGCCTGGCGCGGATGGCACGCGAATCAATTTTTTCCTCGTCGTCTCTCCCGATGGCGGCAAGGTGCTCATCGAACTGTACGAATCACAGTCTTGCCAATAGATATTCGAACTCAGCGGTATTAAATACTTCTAACTGAATCAGGTTTCTTTCCGCCCATTATTTCCTTCCAAGCCCGCAACACTTCGGCGACGGTCCAGGCCTGGGCAATGCAGCCGCGTGGCGTGAAGGGGGCATCGCCATCGAATATTTCGCTTAGCGTGCCGAGGCCGCTCGCGTAAATCTGGCGACCGAGAGGCTCGAGGAAACGCAAGGCCGCCTCGCGATCGCGGTAGATGCGATAGTGCGCGAGAGCGAACGGTCCGAGCAGCCAGCCCCACACGGTGCCTTGATGATAGGCGGCGTCGCGATCGCGGGGGCTACCACCGTAATGGCCGGCATAGCCAGCTTCGCCCGGCGCGAGACTCCGCAGTCCGTGCGAGGTCAAGAGGTGCCGCGCGCAAACGTCGACGACGGCCTTTTGCTGTTCGGAGGTGAGCGGGCTTACCGGCAAAGACACGGCAAGAATCTGATTCGGGCGAAGCGAGGCATCATTTCCGATTCCCGGCGAATCGACGACGTCCCAGCAGCAGTTACGCGCCGGGTTCCAGAATCTCTGAAAACTTTTCTTTGCTTTGGCCGCGAGTTTTTCGCAATGGTCGCCGGGTTTCGCCAGCAACCGAGCAAGTCCGGTGATCGTTTCGAGCGCGTTGATCCACAGCGCGTTAATCTCCACGGGCTTTCCCGTGCGGGGCGTCACCACCCAGTCGCCGATTTTAGCATCCATCCAAGTGAGTGGGACTCCCGGACCACCGGCATAAAGAAGCCCGTCGGCCGGGTCCGCGTGGATGCTGTAGCGGGTGCCCGCGATGTGCGCCTCGACGATGGCTGCGAGGACCGGGAAAAGCCTTTGCAGCGTCACGGCATCTTGCGTCGCTTCGAAATACTGCCGGACGGATTCGATATACCACAGCGCGGCATCGACGGTGTTGTATTCTGGTTGGCCCCCGACGTCAGGGAAATTGTTGGGGAGCATCCCGCCGTCAACGTAGCGAGAAAAAGCGAGAAGGATTTGCCTGGCAACGGCAGTCCGGCCGGTCGCGAGCGTCAGTCCCGGCAGAGCAATCATGGTGTCGCGGCCCCAATCGCCGAACCAGTGATAGCCGGCGATGATGCTGCGGCCGTCCGGCTCTTCTGGAAGGCTGCGTTTTACGATGAATTGGTCGGCGGCAAGGATGAGTTGCCAAAGCCAGGTGGGCGCTTCTTCGACGAGAGCCTCGTTTTTCGCTTGCCAGTCATGGAACAGTTTCACTTCGTAATTCGGTCGCTCCGCGCGGGCGGTTTCAATATCGAGCGAGGCTGCTGCTTCCGTGGTCGCCACAAGCGTAATGCTCGAACCGGCTTCCAGCTTTGCGCGGAACAGCGCGGCAAAAAGGCGATCTTCGCGGTCATCAAGGCCGCGCGCAGTTTCTTCCCCCAAGAAGCAGTCAAGGTACCAATCGTGCCGCGGCTGGCAGGTCGCTGTGCTGCTTTTCAGATAAAAGGGTCTCGCTCCATCGAGGGCCAGCACCTTCACGCCGTGCTCGACCGGCTCGATCTGCATGCGCCAATCACCTGCATGAGTCAAGGAATGGAAGTCGCGATAATTCACGAGCGCTTTCAGTTCCATTTCGAGGGCCGCGCTTCCCCTCACGAGGGTGTACTGAATGAAGGTGGTGTTTTCGCCCTGGCGCATCCACACGCGCTTTTCCAGAACCGCATCGGCCAGCGCGTAAGTCCACACGGGAGTCGAACCTTCCAGGTGAAAATCCTCGAGGAGTAGAAAGCCTTGCGGATCGACGGCACCGCTGGCCCAGCGATGGGTGGCGAGAGAAAAATCCGCTCCGGCGTAGTGCACGATTTCGTCGATCGTGGAGACCAGCTGGGTGCGGCCCACGGGTGGCTGCAGGGCGGCGATCAGCACTCCGTGGTAGCGCCGCGTCTGGCTTCCGGCGACGGTGCCGGAGGCGTATCCGCCGATTCCATTGGTGACCAGCCACTCGCGCGATTCGGCGGCGACGAGGTCGCCACAGATCTCGCGGCCAAACTGAACTTCCGCCTGTTCCGGCACCGACCGCTCCTTGGCCGCAAGAGGATTGCACCTGGCCCGGCCATGCACGGCCACTTAATTCAGATTCAAGTCTTGAACGAAGGTTTCAGCTATCTCCATAAACGGGGATGGCGGCGCCATGAATGACCCTGGCGTCGTCGCTGCATAAAAACAGGATGACCCGCGCGATGTCCTCGGGTTTCGGCCACTTCGCAAAGTCCGCTTTGGGCATGGACTTGCGGTTGGCCTCGGTATCGATGATGCTGGGGAGAATGGAGTTCACGCGAACGCCGCTCCCTTTTAAGTCTGCAGCCAGCGAATCCAGTAGCGCCACCGCGGCCGATTTTGAAGCCGCGTAAGCGGCTGCGCCAGCAGCGTGATCAACCGCCGCTTTTGCAGCGACGTTTACGATGGCTCCATGGCCTGCTTTCAACATCGCTCTTACCGCCGCCCGCGACAGCGCATATCCCGAGCAGAGATTCAGCGCCAGCATCTGTTCGAAGACTTTCGTCTCCAGTTCCCACAACTTCGTGCCACCCGCATAACCACCTACGGTGCTGACCATGGCATCCAATCGGCCATACTTCCCCACGATTTTCTCCATCAACTGGCGCACGGCGGCTTCATCCGTCACATCGACCGCGTGTCCTTGCAATCTCGATCCGTTTGTCCCCAGCGCACTTTTCAAAGCATCGAATTCTGCCTGCGCACGATAGGTAACCACGACCTGGGCGCCTTCCTCAAGGAACGCCCGGGTCACGGCGCGCCCCAATCCACCTGTCCCGCCAGCCACGAGAACCACTTTATCCTCGAATTTCGCACTCATTCGCGCGCCTCCGATCATTGAGCTTCGCCATTCAGCCACTTGGTCATCAAGAAACGATCATGATCCTGATATCCCGCTCGCCGGTAGAGTTCGCATGCGGGATCGTTTCCCCGGCCAACTTCGAGATGGATGGCATTCACGCCCATCTCGCGGGCCTTCTTTTCGACAAAGGCAACTGCCTGACGGCCATATCCGCGTCGCCCGAAGGCGGCCTCGATGTACAACTCGTCGATGAATGCGTCGCGGCCGTGGAACTCACAGCTGAAGCCCAGCGTCAGGACGACATAGCCGACTGGTTTTGTCCCTTCGCCAAACTTTCCCGAAGGCGGGCACCGACAGGAACCTCCCGAAGGCCACGCGAACCGCAGGCTCGTCAAATTTGATGGCTCCCGGCTGTTGTTCCGCCAATTTGCGCATCATGGGGAGGAGTTGGGCTTCGTCCGCGAGAATTGCCTCTCGAATGGCTAAGGGGGACACCTCATTCACCGCTTTGTTCAATTAGTTTTGCGACCAGACCGGTCCAGCCGGTTTGGTGGCTGGCACCGATGCCGGCGCCGTTGTCGCCATGAAAATATTCGTGGAAGAGGATCAGATCCCTCCAGTGCGGATCGCTTTGAAAGAGTTCCAATCCCCCGGCCACCGGGCGCCGCCCGTCCGGTCCCCGCAAGAAAATATGGGTGAGCCGGCGGGATATTTCCGCGGCTACCTGCCAGAGGTCGGATTCCGCTGGAGCATGTGTCGGGCATTCCACTTTGAAGTCTTCGCCGAAGTAGTGATGAAATTTTTGCAGAGCTTCGACCAGCAGATAATTGACCGGAAACCAGATCGGCCCGCGCCAGTTCGAATTTCCGCCGAATAGGCCGGTCGTGGATTCGCCCGGCTCGTAGTCGACTCGGTTTACGTTTCCGTTTACGTGAACTTCGTAAGGATGGTCCTTGTGGAAGCGCGAAAGGGCACGCACGCCATAAGGCGAAAGAAATTCCGTCTCATCCAGCATGCGGCCGAGCACGCGCTTGAGCTGTTTACGGTTCACGAGCGAGAGGAGCCGGCGCACGCCGCGCGCGGAACGTTGCGTCATTTCGATGTGTTCGGGCACGTCCGGATGATTGTCGATGAACCACTGCATACGGCGCTTGAAGCCCGGAAGGCAATCGACGATTTCTGGCTCGAGGGTCTCGACGGCGAAAAGCGGGATCAATCCGACCATCGAGCGGATTTTAAGGAAATGTTCTTCGCCGTTGGGGAGTTTTAATACGTCGTAATAAAAACCATCCACATCGTCCCATAGCGACTGGCCGCCAGTGCCGAAATCGTTCATGGCCCGGGCGATGTACACGAAATGCTCGAAAAACTTGCTGGCGACGTCTTCATAGGCAGGGTCTTCTTTGGCCAGCTCCAGTGCGATCGCCAGCATGTTCAGACAATACATGCCCATCCAGCTGGTGCCGTCGGATTGCTCCAGGTGGCCTCCAGTGGGGAGCGGCGCGGAACGGTCAAAAACTCCGATGTTATCGAGGCCCAGGAAGCCGCCCTGAAAAATATTTGCGCCGTCCGGGTCCTTGCGGTTCACCCACCAGGTGAAATTCAGGAGCAGCTTGTGAAAAACTTTCTCGAGGAATCCACGATCGGCGACGCCACGCACGCGGCGCTCGATTTTGTAGACCCGCCAGGCGGCCCAGGCATGAACAGGTGGATTCACATCGCCGAAGGCCCATTCGTAGGCGGGTAATTGACCGTTGGGGTGCATGTACCACTCGCGGAGAAGCAGGATGAGCTGCTCTTTCGCGAAATCGGGATCGACGAGTGCGAGCGGAATACAGTGAAACGCCAAGTCCCAGGCCGCGTACCACGGATATTCCCATTTATCCGGCATGGAAATAATGTCGTCGTTATAAAGATGCGTCCAATCCTTGTTGCGGCCGTTCCAGCGCTCGTCAGGTGGTTTGGGGCCAGCGGGATCGCCTTCGAGCCAGTTGCGCACGTCGTAGTGATAAAACTGCTTCGACCAGAGCATTCCTGAAAAGGATTGCCGCATGACCGCTTTGGCATCGTCGGAGAGCTCTTTAGATATTCTTGTAGCGTAAAAGTCTTCGGCTTCTTTTTGGCGCGTCACGAACAAGCCGTCGAATCCAGCGCCAAAGTCGTTGGTGCCGGGAACGCCTTCGGCGCGCTCGGCTTGTCCGGGCGAGGTGATGGTGCCGACTTTTCCGGAGTTGAAATCCATTCCGCCAAGCGGCTCGATATCGGTGAGTCGCAGCTTGAGCGTGAGGGGCTGACCGGAATTAAGTTGAAGCGGGTAATACGGGGCGACCTTGGTTCCCATTTGTTGAGGATTGACCGCCCCTTTGTTGCCGCGAATCACATATTCGTGGAAGGCGTCTTTCACGTATGGTGAACGATTGCTGCCGCCAAAGAGGCGCGCGTTGTTGGTTTCGTTTTCCGTGAAAAGCAGCCCCGGCTGACCGGCGCACAGCAGCCAGCGCTTGCCGTACTGCCAATGCTGCAATTCGATGCACGTGCTTCCGGGCGCGCCGGTTGCCTTGCGCGCCACCGGTCGCCGCAAGTCCCGGCCCCAGGACCAGGTATTGCGAAACCAAAGTTGCGGAAGAATGTGCAAGGTGGCGGCTTCCGGCCCGCGATTCACCGCGGTGATACGAATGAGGATGTCTTCGACGTCAGCTTTTGCGTATTCCACGAAAATATCGAAGTAGCGATTGCCAGAAAATGCTCCGGTATCGAGCAATTCGAATTCTGGATCGACCCGGCCGCGCCCGCGATTCTCTTCTACAAGTAATTCATAGGGAAATTCGGACTGCGGATATTTGTAAAGCAGGCGCATGTAGCTGTGTGTGGGGGTTGCATCGAGGTAGAAATAGTACTCCTTCACGTCCTCGCCGTGATTGCCCTGATTCCCGGTCAGGCCAAAAAAGCGCTCTTTCAAAATGGGGTCGCGGCCATTCCATAACGCCAGCCCGAAACAAATCATCTGGTGACGGTCCGAGATGCCGCCGATGCCGTCTTCCCCCCAGCGATACGCTCGGGAGCGCGCGTGGTCGTGCGGAAAAAATTCCCAGGCCGTGCCTCCAGGACTGTAATCCTCGCGGACGGTTCCCCACTGCCGCTCGGAGAGATAGGGCCCCCAGCGCTTCCAATGCTTTTTTCGGGTGCGCGCTTCTTCGAGCCGGCGGTCTTCGGTGGTCTGGATTCGTGGCATGCTTGGACGGCCCCCAGCCGAAAGTTTCAGGCTATGGTCGCATTTTTCCTGGATTACAGGAGCGCTGACCTCCAACCGCGTGCTTGTTCCGGCAAGTTCCGCGGGCGTCACCCTGACCTCACGGATGGGATGCAGGAAAACGCATTTTGGGTGGCAGTTTTTACACGAAGAGTTGCTACTGACGAGGCTTCTTGCGCTGCCGGCGTGAAACCCGGGGACCAAGCCATTCGTTGTACTCTCCAGGGGCCTAGCAAGCATCAATTCGACTGAGGGTAGTTCTCTAGGAGACCAGCCATGTCGGAGTTCAGTAGCCGGCCCATGATAAGCCCGCGTTTGGCGCTGCGCCTTTTCCGTGCGCTCTCTAGCGCGTTATTTCTGCTGGTCCATTTGCCAGCCGCAAACGGACAAGCCCAAGATCATTCCACCGATGCGCTGCGAAAGTTCAACGAATCCGTGGATGCACTGATCAAGAAAGTTACGCCCAGCGTGGTGCAGATTCTGGTAACCGGTTATGGCCCGCTCGAAGAAGGTGAGCATGGAAACACCAACACGCTGATCGGCAGGCAACGGGCGATCGGCTCCGGATTTGTGATTGATCCGAGCGGCTACATTGTGACCAACGCGCACGTGGTGAAGGGTGCGCAGCGGGTCCAGGTAGTGCTGCCGTCCGCGAATGCCGATGGGTCCGTGGATGCCGCGCTCTCGACTCGAACGAAGGTCGTACCAGCGCGGATTGTTGGAGCGTCCAGCGAGATCGATCTCGCAGTGATCAAAGTCGACGCCGGAACACTTCCCGCACTCCCGCTCGCTTCGTATCGCAAACTGGGCCAGGGAGAAATCGTATTTGCTTTCGGGAGTCCGGGAGGACTGCGCAACACGGTCACGATGGGAGTGGTTTCGGCCGTAGCACGGCAAACCGATCTTGATTCGCCGATGGTGTACATTCAGACCGATGCCCCGATCAATCCGGGAAATTCCGGCGGACCACTCGTAACAGTGAACGGCGAAGTGGCTGGTGTAAACACTTTTATCCTCTCGCAATCGGGCGGAAACGAAGGGTTGGGATTCGCGATTCCCAGCGGCGTCGTCAGCGTTGCGTTTCAGCAGTTGCGCAAGTTCGGTCACCTGCACCGCGCCGAAATTGGCATTGGAATCCAGACGATTACGCCATCCATGGCGGAGGCACTGATGCTCCCGCGAACGTACGGGGTGGTCGTCTCCGACGTCTTGCCGGGCAGCCCGGCTGAAGCGGCAGGCGTCGAGATCGGAGACGTTCTGGCGAGCGTCGACGGGAAGGCAGCGGACAGTCTACCGTTGGTGGCATTTCATTTCTATTTGCTGGAGACGGGAGACAAAGTCCATCTCGACGTCCTTCGCGGAAAAGACCGGCTGGTTTTCAACGTCTCGGTGATGGAGCCGCCACGCGATATGGACCAGGTCACCGGACTGGCCGACCCGGAGAAAAATCTTGTGCCCACACTGGGGATTCTGGGCGTGGAGATTGACAAGAAGATCGCCTCGATGGCGGCGGATTTGCGCGACCCGTTTGGGATCATCGTTGCCGCTCGCTCGGCGGGCGCCGGCGTGGAAGTGCCGTTGAACGCCGGAGACGTGATTCGCACGCTGAATGGTCAGCCCATGACCACGCTGGATCGTCTGCGCGTTGCGCTCAAGGCTCTGCCACCGGGAGCGCCCGTTGCCCTACAGATTCAGCGCGACCAGAAACTGCTGTTCGTTTCGTTTACGCTTGACCAGCCTTAAGACTGTTTTGGAACAGGATGCGGGAAGCAATATTTTTACTGGGCTGGTGGTTGCGCAGGCGCCGTGGACGGGGGTTGGGTATAGGAGCGCAGGAGAGTTATCTTAGTGCCCATTTCGTCGAGGGTCAGCGCGACAACGCGAATCTGATCGCCGCGTTCGCCGACGAAGGCAATATCATCATCGGAAATATGCGCGTCGCGGAGGGCTTTGGGTAACTTCTTCGGGCCGCTGTCGCGGCGCGCGAATTCCGGGCTCAAGTGCTCGAGATACCAGTTGGCAACATATTCGCGGGACGCGTTCGTGTGATAAGTGCTGGTGAGGACTTGGGGTTGATCGTCATTCAGCGGCAGGTGCGTGGTCGCCGCGCCGGCAAGCACTAGCGTCGCTGCCGGATAAACGGGCAGGCCAGGACCAACTTCCTTGGCCTTTTCAAGACGGAATTCGCCGAGCGGAGTGCGCACGGTCGTCTTGTCCCTGCCAGCGCGGACGCCGAGGGCGTTGATCACGCGGGAAGCCATCAGCAAGCCGCCGCTAAGAAGAATGCAGAACCCGCACGTCATGGCGATCATCATGAACAGGAGCGACCGGGAGGAGGAACCTCCGCCAGAAGCTGAAGAAGATTTAGCCATATCGTGCTTCCCTCCCCTCAGTGGACGACCGCGCCGAGTCTCTGATCATTTCGCCGAAGACGGTTCCGGAGACGCCGCAGCAACCCACGGCGGCGAGGAACCCGGGAATCCGCGTACAACCGAGACTCCGTGTATCTAAACTCGGCTCGCCGAACTTAACCCGCCCCCTTGCCGATCCTGCCAAATGCACGCGACCCGGTGGGTGGGGGCCGCACGCTGCACAACCGCCGATCACTGGTTCGGCAGGAGGAGTTGCGTGAATCCTGTCGTGTTGATGTCGCGGAACATCGGCGTCCGCGGCGGCAGCAGCGTAGGATTTAGGAAGTTCACGTCGAACTGGTAGCCGCGGGTTGGCGGGCTGTAATTGTTTCCACCGGAGTTAAACAGCCCAGTCGCCTGGCGGGCATAGAACAAACTGACGATAGAGCCCTCATAGAACAGGGTTCCATTCCACCTTTCTAGGAAGCGCAGGAAGTTGTGGACGCCGCCGTCAGTACCGAAGTCCTGGCTGCCATCGATCGCAGTGGTATCCCAACCGGGTATCTGGAACGAAACTTGCTTGCCAGCGATAACTGCCGTTCGGATGTACGTCGTTGCCCCGGTGCGCGGGAAGGGATTGTTGAACGGGGCAGCGAACGAATTGACGTCGTTCCAGTTGACCGAGAGAATCGTAATCGCATCGGCGCCCACGGACGTGGCCACGCTGGCGTTGGCAAAGCCGCCACCGGCGGAGTTCGCGTTGAAGTCGCCTTGGATGTACATAGGGTTTTCCGTAGTGATGCTCAGACCGCAGGGTATACCGCCCGGGCACACGGGCAAGCTAATGAGGCTGCCGTTTACGATCTTGACGGCCCGGCGGAAGAGGGCATTGGGATTTTCGCGGCCGTCGTTGGCCTGCTTCAGGAACGATCTAGGCCATGGGCTGATGCCCCCGGAGCCGGTGGCGCAGAGCGGATCGGCTTGCACGGCAGGATTAGGCAGGTTCGAAAAGAGTGTACTTGCCGTGGTGACGCCGGTGCTATCCACGAGAGTGTTTGGAAATGTATTTTCACCGTACGTGGCAAGAACACCGGCGCCGGCAGGATCCTCAGCCGACGGTCCCCCGGTAGCCGGGATGGGCTCGATCTTGTTATCCGGGCAGCCTTTGATGTCGGCTGAATTGACTAGGTCAAAGTAGCCGTATTCCCCGGTCTCGTGCGTGGAGGGCGAGAGGGGAGGCCAGGTGCCGACCGCCGTCCCTGTGGGGAGATAGTTGCCGCGACGGTCGGAGATATAAACAACGAAGTTGTTAGGCGCGACAGCGGGGTCCTGGGTGCTCGGCCCAGAAGCGCCGATGGTTCCGCTGAACCACTTGGCGACGTTCTTAACGTCGAGCTCAACGTAGTTCATGATCCCGCCCAACGTAACTTGGTGGTTGAGGGCGGGCGTGGGCTGGCGGTTGTACCCTTCGCGTGTGTCATAGAGGGCGTTCGGCCAATAGTCGGAAGGGTTCGGCGGGGCAACTGTTGAGGTGACGCCGCAGGGCCCTGTCGCGCTAGCGTAGTTCGACGGATTATCGCGAACACGTTCGAGGCGAATTACGGCGTTGGGATGGGGGTCGAGGCAGACGGAAGGGGCGACCTGGGCGCCGGGAAGTCCCGGCAACGTGGGAGGCGTCAGCGACACGGGAAACAAGTTGCGCCCCGCATAGCCGAGGCTCAAGATTTCTTTGGTTGATGAAGCCGGTGATGATCGGAGTTCCGTAAGTGGGGGGCGTGGCTGTACCCGTGGGCCCTACCTGCCAATAGCCGTCGGCTGAATTATAGCCCGCCGCCACCGTCTTGCCGGCAGCGCCGGAGGCCGCCAGTGGCAATAAAGTCGTGCCAGCAGCAGTCATGGCCGTTTGCAGAGCCGTAGCATTCGCCGTCGACCAGTTCGCGACAGGGAGAGCGAGGTCCGCCAGGTTGAATGGGGCGGTGGCGCTGACGCAGTCCAAGCCAGTGATGTCAGCCGCATTATCCGAAAGCAGAATCCGCAGGCTGGCCTGTGAAAAATAACGCTCGCCGAGTACGCCGGGATTTGCTGCCCTCTCGCCGCCCAGGGGGCGGCGCAGCATGTCAATGGGCTTGGAACTTCCGTTGCCAAGGAGCACGATCGTCAAGTTCAGTGGCTTCACCCCGCTACGAAGGTTGCCGTTATAGCCAGCCGAGATGGACGACCAGCTGCTGTTACTGCCCGAACCCAAGCATGAGTTCAAGCTTCCTTGGCCGAATCCAAGCGCCCGGAGGGAACCACCAGTGGTGATCTCAACGCTGCCGGGATGTCGACCGGTGGTGGATTCGGGGTTCGAATTGGAGAGACAGTCGCGGAGGATATCCTTGCTGGCCGTGACGGGACTCCTCAGCCACAACTGGACCGTAGAGGTTTGCGTGGGGGTCGCGCCGGCGGGTCCGCCGCTGTCGAGGAAAAGGTTGCCATTGGTGTGTACACGGCCTCCGAAGTCAAAGTTGGGACCCGGGAAAAAACTCAGGTCGGTGTCCGAGTATATGCCGAACTGGAAGAGCGGAATTCCGACAGTCTGGGTAGTGCGCACCAGTTTAGCTTCGCCGCCGGTTACAGTGCGAGCCGCGACAGTCATGGTATAGGTCGTTTCGAGAGCATTCATTCCTTGAAACGCACTGGAGCCCGATTTGATCTGGGCAAACTGAGCCTGGGGATTACCTCTGGCGTCTTTGTTATAAGTAATGGCGTACGTGCTGGCGCCGAGAACATCCACGTAGGAAACTCCGGCGCTGGAAGGAAGAACCGGGGGCTGCGTTTCCAGCGCATCAACTTGTGCTGCGGATGGGGCATAGGTCGTGGCGAAGAGCGTGCCCAGGTCTGCAGTGAGCTTCTCCATGCCCGATTCGGCACCATAGAAGGCCCGGCTTTGCTCGCTGTTCATGCCAGAGAGTCTCTGACCCTCGGTCACCAGGAGCATGAATCCCACCACCATGGCAGACATCAGCAGGAGCAAAAGAAGCGTGGTGATGAGCGCAATGCCTGATTGTTTTCGCATGATTGTTTTCAGCGATCTCATTGGCAGCTCCTCATGGTTAATAGGTATTGAAATAGGCCATGCTGCGGAGAGCAACTTGGGTGGCCAAGTTAGTGCGGACGTATTTGCCAGTGGTTGCCGCGGTGGTGGTGGAACGCGCGCCGAGGTAAACGTTGACGGAACGGATCTGGTTTTCATTGTCACCCCCGGGAGCCGGGAGCGTCGGAACCGTAAATTGGTTCACCGGAGCAGGCGTGGTGCCATCGGCAAAATTGAAAGAAAACTGAAGGTTTTCAAGAGTCTCGGCTACCGGTTGCGGAGTGTTAAAATTCACCGCGCGCATAAGCATGGGATGCTTGGGATCGGTAGTAGCGTCCAGGAAGTAGGTGATCATCCACAAGCGCGTGCATGAGGTGGCAGGATAGTTGCCGTTAGGCGCTGCTGGCGCTCCTGGGTCCTGCAGGGTCAAGATCGTTCCGGAAGTTTCCGATGCCGTCCGCCCGTTGAGGTTAAATGCGTCGCCGGCGTCAAATTTCACGATTTGGCCAGCGACGGAACTGACGGTTTGCACGATGCCATTGGGATTATGAGCGTTGTAGAGCATCAGCAGGTCACCGGGATTGACCGGAATGCCGGCCGCACCGAGAGTCACGCAGCCTGGAGAGACACCAAAGTTAATCTGGGATCCATTCGCCAAAATTGTTCCCGTCGGACAGGCCGGGCCAGTTATGGGCCTCTGATCGAGGGCCAGGGTGTTGTCGGCGTACAAGATGGTGATGATGTCGGTCGCCGGACTGGAAGTCCCATCGGGGCTGGTGACCGCAGGACCCAAGCCATTGCCAGGTTCGACGGCCGGGAGAACAACGTTGCATCCCTTGTTGGCAGAATTGGGTCCCTGGAAGGTCAGGTTCAACACCGCGGGAGGCCGGTTAACCGGTAAGCCGACGTTGCAGCCTGACGCGTTGATGGTGTTGGGGATGGAAATACCGCCGGTGGGAATGCCAGTTCCTGTTTGAATGAGATCCTGGACGATCAGATTGAGACCCGCGCGCATGTTGTCGCTCATGTCCGAAGTCTGCGTGACATTGGTGTTGGCCTTGGTGGAATCGCGGAACATCAGGACGGCGGCCGCCAGCGCAACCATGGTGACGGCCATTCCGATAATCAATTCCACGAGCGTGAAACCTGACTTTTTCTTCATGAGCTGCTCCTCAATCCACGATCACGAGAATTGCGCGATAAAGCTGACCAGGGTGTACTGCCGCGACATGGAACCGACCGTGTAGGTTATGGTGATGCTGATTTGCCGCAGACCCGATTCAGCTGGAACATCAACGATGGCGATCGTGCGGGTCATGTTCTTGAGAGACATCACCACGTCGTCCGCAGTACCCAGAATCTTGTCCGGGCCGGCACTCATGATCACTGTGTCTGGGTTGGCCGTGTCGTCATCCGCCGTGCCGTAGAGCCCATCGGGGCCGGCGGCAAGGAGCTGCTGCGGAGGAACGAGAAACACACCGTCGGTGGTGCCGCCCAAGCCGGTGGCGTTGCGAATGTTGGTCCACAAGAGCAACTTGGAGTCGCGGGCGGCAAAAATCGTCTCCACGGCTTCTTCAGCCTTCTTTTCGGCGATGTAATCCATCTGCGTCATGTTCGCTACCTGGATGCCCTGCGCATACACGGCGGCCAGAGACAAGATGCCGAAGGACAGAATCACCATGGCAATCATCGCTTCGAGCAGCGTGAAGCCCGACTGTGGATTGCGGTGCCGTCTATTTCGCGACATGATCATCCCCCCTATTCCTGCCACTGGCTGCCGTCCCAGTGGTATTCACGCACACGGCCCGTGGCCCCAAGTACGGAGATGGCGCGGGCCGTCGAGGGCTTGCCCGGAATGCCCATGAAGACCGTGCCGTTTACTATGGTGTTTCCTCCGTCGATGAAAGCGCCGGTCGTCGAGAATTTCATGATCGGCGGACCGCCGGACAGTCCCCCGAAGTAGACGGGGACGGTATTTCCAAAATTGAAGGGCGCCGGAAGATCCGGAACGCCGGGCAAAATTATGTACTGAGCCCCACCCTCGAAAGACACGGTGCTCGCTGGAGGCGCCGTACCGAGGAGCCAGATTTCAGTAATGGTCAGTTGGTTCGTTCCCACAAATTGGACCTGGACCTCGCGGCGATGAGCGATGGCCCTTTCGCGAGCCGAACGCAACTGATAGAGGAGTTGGTCCATGGCAGAATTGGCCTTAAAATTCGGCAGGATGTTGCCGTAGTTGAGCAACGCCATCCCCAGAATGATGGAGATGATGGCAACCGCGACGAGGATCTCCATCAGGGAGAAACCTGGTTGCAATCGGACTGGGTACTGTCTCATGCGCGAGCTCCATCAAATCTGCTGGGTCGAGCGCAACCTAGCGTTCTTAAAACAGCACGTGCGCACCCAACGGGTCATCGTAACTAAGATATTTAGATTGAATGGGTTATACGGATGGCGTTAGGTGGCTGGTACGAGAGTACTGTAACGAAAGGTTACAAATTGCGCCGCCGCCTCAGTACTTGCGGTAGTACATGCTGATTATCAATCGATTAGCATAAGGAAGCGGCGTCAACGCACAATTCCGACAATTGCTTGATGCCATCGGCCGGTCCCTGCACGACGAAACGGCGATGGTAAAGCAACAAGGCGCGCAACCCGGCAAGCTCCTCGCCGCCGCCAGCCCTCCCTGGACCACCGTGGAGACAACTGGGCACCACGTTTCCGTGGCCGGTGTGCTCCTGGCCAACGTTCGAATCCACGACTAACACTCTTCCATGGAGGTCGCCGATACCAAGCACGGTGTCGCGGGTGAAATTCCTATCGTTCGAAAAGACCGAGGCAACCAGTGAACCTAGCCCTCGCCTGGTGATGGCCATGAGTTCCTCATGAGTGTCATAAGCCACCAGCGTGGCCACCGGGCCGAAAACCTCGAGGTCATGCACATATTTTGCAGCGAGTCCATTCTTCGAGGAGAGAAGCGTCGGTTGCACAAAGGCGGACTTATGCCGATCGGCATCCAGCGGCTGGAAATTCTTGTCACCGCCGAAGAGGACCTCGGATTCTTCCTTCAACTTGGCCAGCCCTTCCAGGCAGGAGGACTGCTGCGCTTTGTTCACGACCGGCCCTACCTTTACTTCGGGGTTCCGGGGATTGCCGACTTTCATGGAACTCAAACTTGCCATCACGGCCTCGCCAAAGGCTTTGAGCTGTTCGCGTGGAACCAGGACGCGCCGGATGGTCGTGCATTTCTGGCCGGCTTTCAAGGTCATTTCGCGGACCACCTCTTTCACCAGCAGGTCAAACAAATCCGTGCCGGAAGCCACATCCGGCCCGAGAATCGCGCTGTTAAGGCTATCCGCTTCGATGTTCACGCGAACGGAACGGCGGAGGACGCTGGCATGGGAGCGAATGCGCGCGGCGGTATCGGCCGAGCCCGTAAAGCAAACGATGTCCTCTTCTCGAACGTGGCCCAACAGTTCGCGAGCGGAGCCGCAGATGATGGAAATCGCACCAGGTGGCAAAATACCCGCCTTTACGATATCTTCCACCATCCGGTGCGTCAGCCAAGCCGTGGGGGAAGCTGGCTTCACCACGATAGGGACGCCGGAGAGCAGCGCAGGCGCAGCCTTCTCGCAGAAACCCCAGGCGGGAAAGTTGAATGCATTGATGAAAACTGCAACGCCCTTGGTGGGCATCAGAAAATGCTGCCCGACAAACGTGTTGCCCTTCGAAAGTGCCACCAAGGAGCCTTCCTTCAGCATTTTTCCTTCTGCCAGGGCCCGCCCGATTTTCGCGTAGTACTTCATGGTGTAAATGCCACCGTCCACATCAAACGAAGCATCCGCCGGGGTAGCGCCCAGGTTGACCAGAGAGAGCCGAAAGTATTCGTCACGATTGGCAGCCAAGGCCTCGGCGATCTTGGCCAGCAGATCCGCCCTTTGGGTATAGGTTAGCTCTCGGAGCGCAGGTCCGCCGTGAGCGCGTGCAAACTGAAGACCTGCCTCGAGATCAATGCCCTCTGAAGAGATGCTCACCAGCTCGTCACCCGTAACCGGATCAACGAGCAGTTCTCCGCTGCCTAGGCCTGCACACCACCGGCCAGAAACATAGTTAGGTAATCTCATTTGCCAACCTCCCCGGTGCAAGGCCCGCGAGACATCTTGATTGCAGAAGTCAAAAACCGTGAATAGGCAACCAAGCTGGAATAATACTGCATATCCCTATCTTTTGAAAACTACGTCCCTTCTCCATGCCAGTCGGACCGTGATCTCGAATGACAATGATAACAAATATCTTAGATGCGATCGGGTTGGCCTCGACCTCTGTTGAGGCTTCGGAGTTGTACAACCCTCTTGACCGTCCCGTGGTCACATGTATTATAATGCATACTCAGCTCCTGAAGGCATGCACACTCACACGCATTCCAAAGCTGCCAGTCTAGACCGGGTGACGCCCAGTCCGGATGGGGATTTCCTGCTTTTTCTTGGCAAGCGCGTTCGCCAGCTACGACACCTAGGCGGGATGACCCGCAAGATGGTGGCGCGGGAAGCGGATGTGTCTGAACGCCACCTGGCGCAGCTCGAAGCTGGCGAAGGAAATGTATCGATCGTGCTGCTGCGCAGGATTGCCGGTGCACTCGATGTTTCTCTTGTCGAGTTGTTCGCTCCGGAGGTTGCCGAGCCGGGCGAAAAACAATTAATTCAGCGATTTCTCGAACGCCTCCCCAATCATCGCCTGGAAGAGGTGGTGTTCCGGCTGATGCGTGACTTCAGTCCCGGAGAAAAGGCGCGCCGGAAGCGTATCGCCTTGATTGGGCTGCGCGGAGCCGGCAAGTCTACGCTGGGATCCAAACTGGCGTCTGAGAAGGGCGTCCGGTTCATCGAACTGGATGGTGAAATTGAGAAGGATACGGGAATGCCCCTCGGAGAAATATTCTCGCTCTACGGGCAATCCGGCTATCGAGCGATTGAGCGGCGCACGCTCGCGAGAGTGCTCGCGGAGCATGAGTGCGCCGTGCTGTCGGTGGGAGGAGGCGTAGTATCTGAAAAGGAGACTTTTGACTACCTGGTCTCGCATTGCTACACGATTTGGATAAAAGCGCAGCCGGAGGAGCACATGTCGCGGGTGCTGGAGCAGGGGGATTTTCGCGCCATGGCCGGAAATGACCGGGCCATGGAAGACTTGCGACGGATACTGGAGGCCCGGGAACCGCTCTACCGGCAAGCGGATATGGAGCTCGACACATCGGGCAGTTCCGTGGAAGCGAGTTTCTCGAGACTCAAAACAACATTGCAGGCTAATTTCGACTAGGAGGATCTCGTGGACGTTGTCGCGACGCAAGAGTCCCAGGGAAAAATGGAAGCGGTGGACTTCCAAACAGATCCTTCGCGCTACAAACATTGGCGGCTCTCCTTCGATGCTCCAGTGGCCACGCTGACCATGGATGTGGCGGAGGACGGTGGGATCCGCCCGGGGTACAAATTGAAACTGAATTCTTACGATCTCGGAGTGGACATTGAGCTGCATGACGCGCTGCAGCGCATTCGATTTGAACATCCGGAGATTCGTTCGGTCATCATCACCAGCGCCAAGAACCGCATTTTTTGTTCCGGGGCCAACATCTACATGCTTGGTCTTTCCTCGCATGCCTGGAAAGTGAATTTCTGCAAGTTCACAAACGAAACACGCAATGGGATCGAGGATGCCAGCGCGCATTCCGGTCTCAAATTCCTGGCCGCCTGTAACGGAACAACGGCTGGCGGAGGGTACGAGCTGGCGCTCGCTTGCGATGAAATCATTCTGGTTGATGACCGCTCCTCCGCGGTTAGCTTGCCGGAGCTTCCGTTGCTGGGCGTTCTGCCGGGAACGGGTGGGCTGACGCGGGTGACCGACAAGCGCAAAGTTCGCAGAGACCAGGCCGACATCTTCTGCACGAATCCGGACGGCGTCCGGGGACAAAGAGCGAAGGATTGGCGGCTCGTCGACGAAGCCATCAAACCCCAGCAGTTTGCCGAGCATGTGAAGCAGCGCGCCCTGAAGCTCGCGGGGCAGAGCGATCGCCCGGTCGACGCCAAGGGAGTGGCGCTTACCCCCTTGCAGCGATCGGTAGATGAAGCGGGGCTGCATTACCATCAGCTGGACGTCGAATGGGATCGCCATGCTCGCACCGCCACATTTACGGTGCGCGGTCCGGCCTCCGTCGCCGAAGACAGTTTGGAAAAGGTGCTGGCTGCCGGACCTAACTGGTGGCCGCTGCAAATGGCGCGCGAGCTGGACGATGCCATCCTGACTTTGCGCACCCTGGAGCTGGACTTAGGTTTGTGGATTTTCAAAACGGCGGGGAATCCCGACGCCGTTCTTGCCGTCGACGAACTCATTTTAAAGCACCAAGACAATTGGTTCGTTCGCGAGGTACTGGGAATGATGCGGCGGACGCTCGCCCGGATCGACGTCACCTCGCGTTCCATTTATGCAATTGTCGAGCCGGGGTCTTGCTTTGCCGGAACACTGCTCGAATTGGCGCTCGCTGCCGATCGCATCTACATGCGCGACACCCAGGAGGGCGAAAACGCGGCCGCGCTGGCGCTCTCGAAAATGAATTTCGGGCCGCTTCCGATGGTAAACCATCTTTCGCGGGTGGCGGCCAGGTTTTACCGGGATGAAGCGCAAATTGAAGGATTGCGCGCCGAGATGGGGAAAAAGCTTACCGCCCGCGAGGCCCTCGACGCGGGACTCGTTACCGCCGCACCGGATGATCTCGACTGGGAAGACGAAATCCGCCAGGCCATGGAGTCCCGCGCCGCGCAATCCCCCGACGCTCTCACCGGGCTCGAGGCGAATCTCCGTTTTGGATCCAGCGAGACGCTGGAAACGCGAGTTTTTGGCCGCCTTTCGGCTTGGCAGAACTGGATTTTCGTCCGCCCGAACGCCGTTGGCACGAGCGGCGCGCTCAAAGTGTACGGCACGGGCGCACCTGTGAAATTCAATTGGGAAAGAGTTTAGAAGACGGGCGCGGTTCCGTCCGGCGCCAGGAGATGGCCATGATCAATTACACCGAGAAGATTCCCAATAACGTCGATTTGGGCAGAGACCGGATCCTGCAGCGAGCCCTGGAACATTGGCAGCCCGCGTACATGGGCTGGTGGTATGACATGGGACCGAACGAGAGCCACAACTACGAGGTGTACCTGCGAACGGCCATCAGCGTGGAACCCGACGGCTGGGCGCAGTTCGGCTACGTGAAGATGCCGGATTACCGCTGGGGAATTTTCCTGCAGCCGCGTGACCAGAAGCGCGAAGTGAATTTCGGAATTCACAAAGGCCAGGCGGCTTGGCAAGAGGTACCCGGCGAGTACCGCTCGACTCTGCGTCGCGTAATTGTCACTCAAGGAGATACCGAACCTGCTTCCGTGGAACAACAGCGAATGCTGGGCACGTCTTGTCCGTCGATGTACGATCTGCGGAACATTTTTCAGGTGAACGTGGAAGAGGGGCGCCACTTGTGGGCCATGGTGTACTTGTTGCACCGTTACTTCGGACGGGACGGCCGCGAGGAGGCGGAATCTTTGCTCGCGCGGCGATCCGGAGACGCCGATAATCCGCGCATTCTTGGCGCGTTCAATGAGGCGACGCCGGATTGGCTGGCGTTCTACATGTTCACTTTCTTCACCGACCGGGATGGCAAGTTCCAGCTCTGCGCCCTGGCGGAGTCCGGCTTCGATCCCCTAGCGCGAACCTGCCGGTTCATGCTGACCGAGGAAGCACATCATATGTTTGTCGGCGAGACGGGAGTCAGCCGCATTATTCAGAGGACTTGCGATGTGATGAAGGAAAACAAGGTCGAAGATCCGGCGGATGTGCGGGCGCTCGGTGTAATTGACTTGCCGACGATCCAGAGATACTTGAACTTTCACTACAGCGTCACGCTCGACCTTTACGGCTCGGATGTTTCCTCGAACGCCGCAAATTATTACACCAGCGGGCTGAAAGGGCGCTTCCGGGAAACCAAGCTGGATGACGATCACGTGCTGACGGAGGCGGAATACCCCGTATCTGAAGTTGTGGGCGGACAGATCATCACCAAGAGCGTGCCGGCGTTGACGGCGTTGAACGAGCGCTTACGCGATGACTACATCGATGAGATTGCCGATGGAGTTGGCCGCTGGCAGCGGGTGATTGATAATGCCGGCATTCCCTTCCGGCTGACCTTGCCGCACAAAGGTTTCCATCGCGAGATCGGCAATTTCGCGGGGCAGTTTATAAGCCCCCATGGAGAAGTTTTGAGCGACGAAGTATGGAAGAACCACGAATTCGAATGGCTTCCGAGCTCCAAGGATTATGCGTATGTCCAGTCGCTGATGAGTGGACGAGTCGTGGAACCTGGCAAGTTTGCGAATTGGATTGCTCCGCCGGCGCGCGGGATTAACAATCAACCTCTAAATTTTGAATACGTTCGATTCAATTAGTGCAACGGG
>MNIJ01000171.1 GCA_001919715.1 Acidobacteria bacterium 13_1_20CM_58_21 | reverse complement strand
CTACGCGCAAAAGAATGACGCAGTCGATCTGGCCGCGAAGATCGTCGGCCTGCTGGATGACCCGGCGCGGCGCGCGGAGATGGGCAAATACGGGCGCAGCCGCGTGGAGAACGAGCTCGAATGGCGCCACGAAGCGCCAAAACTGCTCGCCGCATATGAAGCCCTATGGCATTCCTCCCGCGTTTCGCCCGCTGCGCGGCGCGTCGAAACATGAAGCTTCTCCCCTTGGCCACGTCCGAAATTCTTGACCTGGTCGCTGGTTGGCTCGCGCAAAAAGAGAACTACCAGTGGCTGGATTTCGGAAACGGAAGGCAGATCGTCACGCCCGCCCTGCTCAAGATCATGGCGCAACGCGATACGCATTTTCTCCGGGTCTATACAGGGGACAGGGACGACCGCCCGATCGGGATCGTGGGCCTGAACAGCGTCGACCGGGTCTTCAAAACAGGGACGCTATGGGCAGTGGCCGGGGAGAAGTCCTTCTCCAATCGGGGGTATGTGAGCCTCGCCAGTTCGAAGTTTCTGACCCTCGCGTTCCGCGATCTCGGGCTTCACGTGGTCAACACGTGGATCGTCGACCGCAATCCCTCTGTTCGGAGCCTGGAGCGCCTCAACTTTCGTTTCATCGGCAGGCAGCGGCAATGTCACACCATCGACGGCCGCCCGTACGATCGCCTGTTGTTCGATCTCCTTGCGAGCGAGCACAGGGAGCTCGATGAGGAGCGCTGGCATCGGATGGAACGATCGCATCAGGAAGCGGTTTGCGGGTAGCCCTGAGCCCGGTCGAGGTGACGGCAATGGATGCGAAAGTCAAACAGAAAACGCTCCGGATGCTATCCAATGGCGTCTACGTTCTGACCTCGCGCAGCGAGGACCGATACGGCGCAGCCACTGTAACCTGGGTCTCCCAGGCGTCCTTCAAGCCCCCGCTGATCATGGCGGCGGTCCGCAGGGAGAGCAACGTGTTCGAATGCCTGGCCGAGAGCCGCAGCGCCGTCCTGCACATCGTGGGCGACCGACAGCAGGAGATCGCCCGGAGATTCTTCTTCCCGACCCACGCGGCATGCGGAACGATAAACGGCGAAACGTTCATGGACGGAAAGACCGCCGCGCCCGTATTGCCCAACTTGCCCGCGCACATCGAATGCCACGTCGAGCAGATCGTGGACACGCACGGGGATCACGCGGTGGTGATCCTACGGGCGGTGGAAGCCGAATGCCAGGAACGGGTCCGGCCCTTGACCATGGCGGCAACGCCGTGGAACTACGGCGGGTGATCGTGGCCCACAATCGGAGCCGAATCGTTTGGACGTCAGAGTGAGCCGCTAGACCAAGACAAACCAAGCGTTCGGGTCGAACATGGAACGATTCGTGGTATTGGACAGCTGGCGCGGAATCGCTGCGTGCTTGGTGGCCCTGTTCCATCTGGACGCCTACAGCCATCTGTACGGAGTGCCGTTCCTGCGCAACTCCTGGCTTTTCGTCGATTTTTTCTTCGTCCTGAGCGGCTTTGTCATCGCCGCGAACTACCAACAACGATTGCGCGACGGCTTCGGGGTGGGACGGTTTCTTTTTCTGCGGCTGGGAAGGCTGTACCCCCTCCATTTCGCAATGCTCGCGCTTTTTGTCGGCTGTGAGTTGCTGAAGGCTCTAGGGAAGACTCTGGTCCTGGGGTCTGCGGCGACCAACCCGGTCGCGCTCTTCAGCACCCCTCAGCAGGCGCCGGACACGATTCTCGCGAATCTGCTGCTTCTCCAGAGCCTCCATCTATACGATTTCCTGACCTGGAACGTGCCGAGCTGGAGCATCAGCACGGAGTTCTACACCTACGTCGTTTTCGCCGTGTGCCTGGTCGGACTTCGCAGGCATGTATGGATCGCCCTGCTTCTAGCCATGATCGGGGGCCCGGTTTTGATCGCGATGTTGAGCGAGCGCTACATGAACATCCATTTCGACTGGGGGATTATTCGGTGCATTTACGGATTCTCCGCCGGGGCGTTGTCGTGGAACATCTATGAGAAATGGAATAAAAAGCTCGGGAAATGGCTCTCCGGAAGCATGGTCGAGTGGGGCGCCCTCGGACTCGTCGTGGCGTTCGTGACCGTAGCCGGCACGACGCAGCTGTCGATCGCCGCGCCCTACGTGTTCGCGTTCGTCGTGCTCGTCTTCGCGTTTGAGGCAGGCACCGCGAGCGCGCTCCTCAGGCTGCGGCCGCTGGTTTTCCTGGGCACCATCTCGTATTCCATCTACATGACGCACGTCTTCATCGAGCAAAGATTGTTCAACTCGGGCGGCACGCTCGCCAAGCTGTGGCACGTTGACCTTTTTACGCACCGCGAGATCGACGGGCACGAGTTCTACTTTCTGGGAACCCAGCTATGGCATGGCGATGTGGCTTACGTCGTCTACCTGGTGATGATCATCGTCATGTCCTATTTCACTTTCCACTGGATCGAAAAGCCGGCGCGGGAATGGGTGAGGAACCGGGTCCGGACACGACAGCAGCAGACGGCGACCTCGCGCAGCATCGTCAGCGCCTAAGCGACCCTGGGTTTCTGCGGCGCTGGGTCATGTTTTCGTCTTGAGCGTGAACTTGTCGCGGTAGCGGCCCCAAGCCTTGCGGGCGATTCGACCCCAGGCGGCGCGTTTCGTGAGGAGCTCCCATCCGAGCGCTTTCGCGCGCCGCAGTCCGGCGTAAATCCGATGCGCGACGGCCGGGGTAGGGGTGACGCGCACCAGGCACCAGAGGGCGGCTGCCAGCGACAGGCCCTGGCCACGCTTCGCTTCTCCGAAGTAGCGGAGGGCCTCGGCGCGGTTTTCCTGCCCGAGGGCGGCTCGGCCGACGACGAGCTGCCTCGCCCGGCGAAGGGCGACAATTTCGGGGTCCTCGCTTCGCTCTGCTCCGAACAATTCCTCGAACTGGTGCAGCAGGTCGCGCTCGAATTCGAACCGCGTCGAGCCGGTCGAGAGGTGTCCCTCGCTCAGCTGCGTGCCGTCGCGGGCGTACTCGTGCTTGATTGCCATGGGTAGCGGAAAGAAGTTCGCGTTGAACCGGCGGCAGAGATTGGCCAGGTAGCTGTAGTCGGCGCTGATCCGGTAGCGCGCATCGAACAGGCCCACCGCTTCCCGGGCGCGGCGCGTAATCACCGTGGGCTGCAGGGCAAAGAGGAAGCCGAAGCGCATATGCTCGAAAACACGGCCCCGGTATAGGCGGGCGTCGCGATAGGGAGTGCGGGCCACGAGGTCCAGGCCCCACCCCCCGATCGGCTCCACGCTTGCGAACACCCTGCGGTAGGGGTCGCTCTCTCCGGGAGGCAGCCTCAGCAACGAGGAGCCCGCACGCTCGGCGAGCGGCGGGTACCACTCGGTCAGCGCGCTGCGCAGGAAGTAGACAAGACTCCCGGAGCCCCGGTCCTCACAGAATTCCCCGGAGAGAAAGTCTTCCCCGGGGAAGGCCCGGAAAAAGGCCACGCTGAGCTCCAGATGGTGCGGGAGCCATTCGTCGTCGGAGTCCAGGAAGGCGATGTACTGGCCGCGTGCGCTGAGCATGCCGTTGTTCCGCGCCGCGTTCACGCCTTGGTTCTTCTGCCGGATCAGGACCAGGCGGGGGTCCGAGCCCTCGATCAGCGCGGCCGTGTCGTCGGTGGAACCATCGTCCACAACGATCAGCTCCCAATCCGTGAACGTCTGCCGCTGCACGCTGGCGATCGCCGCCTGGATCGTTTCCCTGCGGTTGTAGGTCGGGACGATCACGGAGACGAGGCTCATCGTGAAGGCTCCTGCACTGCAAGCTGCCGGAGAAGGACGATCCCGTCCTTGGGCCCGAGGGTCACTTGGCCGACCGCGGAGCCGTTGTTGACCGCAGGATCCTGATTACCTGCGAGTCGGCGCAGGCCGGGCTCGAGCTTGACCGTTTTTTTAGAGCCCGTCGGATTGACAAGTACGACGCCGTTCTGAAAATCCCGGCGCCAGACTTCTTCGGTCCACGCGGTGGTCGGCGGTCCGGAGCGCGCGTAGCCGAGCTTGTGGTCGTACTCGTCGAACCACGGCACGCTGCTGTACTCCCGCGACTTGTCCGTGAACGAGAAATAGCCGTCGTCGAGCAGACAAGACGTATATCCGTAGCGGAAGAAACGATAGTCCGTGGGGCTCCCCTGGATGTTGAAGCCGACGATCTTGGGCGGCCTGGTGTTCTTCAATACCGCGCTATAACGCTCCATCATCTTGCCCCATCCGGCCCACGTTTCCAATGACCAGTCCCAACCCATTTGCGCTTCCAAAAAGCCGCCATCGAGCTGGCCCCTCCACTGGGGATTGGCGAGGTCGTTGTCGGTGTTGCCGACCAGGAGCAGCTTGGGGGCGAGTTCGCGCAGCCGGTTCCACTCGGCCAAGTGGCCGGCGTAGTGAGCGGAGAGAATGCCCGGGTCCCTGCGATCATCGTTCTTTCCATCGAGATTCCAGTCCGCGGTCACGTGAGGCGGCCCCACGTCGTCGAGGTACACGATGTCGAATTCCGGGATGTCGCGGAAAAAAACGGCGTGCTCGCGCTCCGCGAGCCACTGAGGCCAGCGTCGGCCGCTGGCGTCCGCTTGTGACCAAGTCGTGAGGTTGACTTCCCACGTGCGGTATTGAGGCATCCACTGGACCTTTCGCCCTGCGGTGTTCAGCAGCCACCATTTGCTCGCGTAGAGCTTGTCGCGCTTGTCTTGATCTGCCGCATTATTGGGATCGTCATACGCGACGCTGAGGATCGTATACTGCCCGATGAGGATCTTCGGATTCAGCGCCTTGATCGCCTTGACGACCTTCCGCATCGCAAGGGTTGCGGTCGGGGCGTACCCGTCGGGCCGCCATCCCCGGTAGAAGCCGAGAATCACCACGTCCATCCGCGCCAGGTCTTTCTGGTAGTCGGCGTCCTCGTAGTTCTTCGCGCCGATGTTCATGCCCATCAGCCGCGGAAACGTCGCGGTCGTTTCCCCGGCTCCGCTCGCAACCTGGCCGCATGCGCCGAACAGCCCCAGCGCGCAAATGAGGAGAGATTTGAGCGCGCGCCTATCCACGTGCCGATCACAATCCCCGGAGCGAGGGCAGCGGGGGAAGGGTCAGCTGCGGCGGCAGCACCGCAGTCGGCAAGAGCGGAGAAGTGCCGCTGCCCGCGGTCACATCGAAGGCGTCCACTGCAACGTAGCGGCCGCCGGAGCTGCTCATGCCCGTCACGGCGATCGTGATCATATGACTCGTTGCGGCGAGGCCCGAGGCGGAGAACACCGATTCGGAGGTGAGGCTGCCCGGCGCGTTGGGACCGGCGGTATTCACCGTGGTGGGCACGCCACCGTCGATGGACACGAGGGCGATGCCGCAGACGTTGCATTTGACGCCGATCCAGCTCACTGCCGTTCCGGTGAAGCTGAATATCGCGGTGGACGCGATAACATTGGAAGCGACGATGGTGCCGCCGCTGAAGCTGCCGGTCTCCGCGCCGTAGCTCGTCCAGAAGCCGATCTCGGTCGCGGCGCTCTCCTCGGAGCGCGTCGTGCCGGAGCCGGTCGCGGTCGGAGGGGGCGGCGGCACCACGTCGGCGATCTTCGCGACAAAGGCGTCGCCGTCGCTGCGGCCGGGTCCGCCGCCACCGCTGAAGAAGGGGCGGAAGGCACCGGGTGTTGTTGGAAAGTTGCTGGAACCGGTTTCGCCCGCCACGTAAGCGTTGCCCGCGGCATCCACCGCGATCCCCGTTCCGCTATCCCCATTGAAGCCGCCGAGGTAGGTGGAGTAGACGAGGGCGGAACCGGCGGGATTCAGTATCGTGACAAACGCGTCCCAGTTGCCCGCGAAAGCCGGCTGGACAGCGTCGGGAGTCGTCGGGAAGTTGGTAGAGAAAGTGGAGCCTGTCACGTAGGCGCTGCCCGCGGCGTTCACGGCGATCCTTCCACCGATGTCCCTGTCCGCGCCGCCGAGGTAGGTCGAGTAGACGAGAGCCGAGCCGGCCGGGTTGAGCTTCGTCACGAAGATATCCGCGCCACCACCGCCGAAGAAGGGCTGGAAGGCGCCTGGGGTTGTCGGGAAGGTGGTGGAACCGGTTTGCCCCGTCACATAGACGTTGCCTTGAGTATCCAGGGCGAGCCCGGCGCAACCCTCGCCCAGGAAGGTGGAATAGACGAGGCTGGAGCCCGTGGGGTCGAGCTTGGTGACAAAGCCGTTGCTTGAGCCGCTGCCGGGGACGGCCTGGAAGGCTCCGGGTGTCGACGGGAAATTGAGGGAAGTCGTCGAGCCTGCGACGTAAGCGTTGCCGCCGGCATCCACGGCGATATCGCCCGTCGAGTCGATGCCGCTGCCGCCGAGGTAGGTGGAGTAGACGAGGGCCGAGCCGTCGGCGTTGAGCTTCATCACGTAGCCATCCACCGGGCCGCCGCCGAAGGCCGGCTGAAAAGCTCCCGGCGTCGTCGGGAAGGTGGAACCAGTTTGTCCTGTCACGTAGGCGTTGCCCTGGGCATCCACGGCGATTCCGCCGCCTTGCGTACTCGGATCCAGATAAGTGGAGTAGACGAGGGTCGATCCCGTGGGGTCGAGCTTTGTGACGAAGCCGAAGCCGGGTGCGGACAGAAAGGCCCCCGGTGTTGTCGGGAAGTTGGTCGATTTTGTGGTGCCCGTCACGTAGGCGTTGCCGCCGGCGTCTACGGCGATCCCGTTGCCCGCGTCAAAATCATTTCCGCCGAGGTAGGTGGAGTAAACCAGGGCGGAGCCGGCGGGGTTGAGCTTGGTTATGAACACGTCTTTGCCGAAAGCGCGGGTGGTCTGGAATGCGCCCGAGGTCGTCGGGAAGTCGAGCGAGGTGGTCTGTCCGGTCACATAAGCGTTACCGTCGTCGTCCACCGCAACGGCAAAGGCCTCGTCGTTACCGCACCCGCAGTCGGGGCCATTCGACCTCCCTCCGAGGTACGTCGAGTAGGAGAGCACCGGGTCGATGATGAGCGGCCGACTGGCGTCATACACGGCCACCTCGAAGCCGACCCGATTGACGCCTTTGCGTACGTAGCCGCCGGCGATGTCGCGCCTGACTCCGTCTATGTCCTGGTAGATGATCGGCTTGTGCTGACGTATGTCTCCTCCGGTCGTGTGCAGCACGAGCTCGCCCCGCGCTTCGATCTCGAATTCGTCCGCGCCCCTGAAACCGAGCACGATCTTTTCCGGATTCGCACCCGGTGCGACGACGAAGTCGTATTCCAGTTGGCGCTGGTTGCCGTAGTAGAGGAGGTCGATACCAGGATAGATGTTCTCGTATTGGACCTTCGCATAGGTCGGCACGTTAGTGCGCCACTTCGCCGGATCCTGGCCGATGAAGTAGTTCGCTTTGCCGGGGAGCTCGTCAAGCCCGCTCACCGGCGGCTTGGGCGCAGCACCCACGAGGTGCATGCGCAGCGCGACGGCCTTCACTGGTGTTTGCGCATCGCCCTGCTCCGGCGTGCTGCGCGAATCGCGTTTTGTGTCCGCGTTGGGTTTGGAGAGCACCAGCACGGCCTCGCCCGCGGTCAGATAGAGACTGTAGCCGGGACCGCGCGAGAGGAAGCGAACGTTCTTGTGTATTTGGCCGCGGTTCGCCTCGAAGTGCAGCGGAAACTTGCCGTAATTCTCGCTCACGCGGACGTCTGTAGCTGCGGATGCCGGCAGCGCGATGCCTATGAGCAGGGTGAACGCCCCGAGCATGTCACGAGATAGGACAAGCGCGCTCTGGGACATGGTTGTCTCCCCTCATTGGAAAGTCTTCAAAATACCGGAGACTTATGACATAGCGGTGCTGGGCGCCATTCTTGGCGCATAGTCCACCAGGCGCAGTCGAACACCGTTTCCCGACAGCTTTGTGGCGAGCCGGCTACTCCCTTTTACGGGCTTGCACGAATGGGTCGCCGCAGGTCACCTCGTCGTTCGACATGTCCTTCCAAGGCGCGCTGAGTTCAGGCCGAGACATTCCGTCGTTTCCGTGATTGCGCATTTGCATGACGGTCTCGAAGCCGGCGGCTTCCAGCATCCGGATTTGGGCAGATACCGAGTGCCGGTTGATGAGGAAGGGAAGCGACCGTTGCTTAGCTGAGCGCGGAGTTTCGACGCCGCCAGGCATCACGAAGAGGAAGCCAAATGCGGCCTTTGAGGGTCACCGGCAGCGTGTAGTCGTACGTGCGCACTTGCTGTCCGCCGAAGTCCTTTTTGAACTTGTTGATTCCGGCGTTTTCCGGCACGGATTCGTCCTCGAAGAGGCCCCCCCAGTCGTAGCGCGTTATTCCCATCTCCTTGAACTGCAGCATTTCCTTCCAATGAAGCCAGCGATTGGCGCGCCCGACCAGGGCGCGGTAATCGTTCTCCTTGTTTCTGAAACAAGAACCCGTGTACTGGAGCCAGGCGGCTTTTCCGCTGGTGAGGTAGGCGTGCCAAACCAAGGCCTCGCCGTTCCGACAGGCCGAGGTGAGCACGAGCTGACGGGCCTTGCAGGCGGCAAGCAGCCATTGACGATAACAGGGGGCGACCGACTTCTGCGCCGCAAACGCGTCGTAGAACGCCTGGAACTCATCCAACCGGCTCTCCGGGTCGGTGATGAACTCCATGCGAAGGCCGTCCTTCGTCTCAGCGCGCCTGATCTTGTAGCGGCAATCCTTGCCGAATTTCTCCGCGATCGCGTCCGCCTCGGCGGAAAGATCGGTCACCATCGTGAGGAACGTTGTGGTTCGCGCATCTGCGCTCGGAGTCTCTCTCTGGCGGTAGAGGACGATGTCCACTCCGGAATCGCGCGGCAGCTCTTCCTCGTACCAGACTTCCCCGTAGACAGCAGTGTGGCCCTTGATCCGGATCATTCAGGCCCTGACCATTTCTTGATTGGTGGCGGCACCGCAGATCCTGTCCCCGGGGATGTCCGATACCGCTTCGCCCGGCGACTTCCTGAACGACGCGTGGAACTCCTTTAGGGTCATGCCGCAGCACCAGGTGGAAAGCTCCTCGAACAGAATTTCCAGATCCTCGTACAAGAGCTCGATATCGGTCGCGGCGCGGAATGTCGGACTTCCGCCCGGCATGAGCTCCGAGGAATGCAGCGAGAAATCCAGGTGAGCAGCGCCTTCAGCCCGCGCGGTGCGCGTCGCTCGCAACATTCCGCGGAGATTGCTCTCTGCCGGGCACAAGTGGTTGAGCGCGGGCGACACCAGCCTGTTGGCGGTCTGGCGCAGCAGCGGGATGCGATACACCCAGGGCGCTCCTCGGAACAGGCCGCTCGTGCGGATTGTCATCGGCACTTCCATCAGCCCAGCGCTCGTCGGCGCTGAAATGTCGGTGGGGCTCAAGAAGTAAGGGTCGTGGGGAAAGTGCGTGTAGTCCGTGCCGCCTTTCCCGTTCGGATCGCCGGAGGTTCCGCTCCAATCGAGCCCCGGGCTCACCGAGCAGTCCACGCGATATCCCTCGTCAAGCAGCATGGCGGCATAGCGACCGTCGAAACCCAGTCGTCCGGCGCGATGGCTGACTATCGCTTGATCGAACCGGTCTTCGAGAAGTCGGGTGACGATCCTGATCTTCTCCTTCATCACCGGGTCGGGATATTCGATCAAGTAGGGTTGATAGCGAAAATCGTCGCTCGTCAACGGGACGAGCGGCGGCGAATTCCATGCGTGCAGGTGCATCCCGATCTCGCCGGCGCCGCGGGCGAGCACGTCGCGCGCGAACTCGACAAAGACATCGGACATCGCCATCTCGTAGTTCGTCAGGTAGACGGGCTTGAAGCGGAATCGCTCGCAAAGCGACTGGAAGCGAGGCAAATACTCTGCATTACGGGTGGTGATCTCCCGCGGTTTCGACCAGAGGTCGTCGCCCTCGGTGTCAATCGTGATGATGAAAGGCGTCTCAGACATGGCGTGCTTGGCCCGACACGGTCATCTCGGCGTTGGTGTTGTCAATGCGCGTGACGTGCTCGAACGTATCGAGGTAGGCCGCCAGAACCTTTTCTTCACCGTGTTCCCGCTCGATGAACGCACGGCAACGATCGCTTACCGCTTTCAAGGCAGTCGCGTCGCCCAAAAGATGTCTGACCGCGGCGGGAATCTGCGCAGCGGAACTTACTGCGACCCCGAGACCTTCGCGCTCGATTACGCGGTCCGGATCGATAAGCGTCACGACGGGGACGCCCCTGATCCAGGCCTGGAGGTAGGAATTCGGGAATCCTTCGATATCCGAGGTATTGACCAGTATTTTGGCCCGGCCATACAGGTGACCGGCGTCCCGATACGACAGGCGTCCGTGAAACGTCACGTTGGCTTTGGCGGCAGCCGTGTCTCTGATATTCCGGAACAGGGCTTCTTCGCCGGGCAGGGGCCCTCCTACCATGTGAATTTTCACCTCCGGCAATCTCTCGGCGAGTTCGAGAATCCGGTCCGGCCGCTTTACGCCTCGGATGTTGCTTACCCACAGCACGTCGATATCGCGGGCGGCAACCGGCTGGGGCTTCTCCACCAACATTCCCGCCACCCGACCCGCCAAACCGTAGTTGCGCGCCAAAGTCTCCGACTGCGAAGCGCTCTGCACGAGAATGGCATCGGCTCGCCGCAGACCGTATGCATAAAGCCAGCGGTCGCGAGCAAAGGGTACGAGCAGGCGGGATCCGTCACAATC
>MNIJ01000148.1 GCA_001919715.1 Acidobacteria bacterium 13_1_20CM_58_21 | reverse complement strand
CACTTCTCCGGTAAACGTTTTCCCGGAACGTATTGGGGCACTCTTACTCCTCCGGAAAGCTGGTGTCAAGAGGATTTTTTGAACGATCAAGGAAATTTTTCACACCGGAAGAGACTTGCCAGCAAGCGAGGTCCAGGGGAAAGGGATTCCCACAGGGCTAATGAACGTACCCGCCATTGACCAACCGCGGCCCGGGTTGCCAGGATTGGGGTCATGGTAAAGGGACGATGTGCCCTTGGGACGATTTGCTTCGGCGCCATCCCAATCATGCGCTATTATCCGAGGCTTGTGACGGCCTGACTATAGATTTAGCACCAGCATACTTCAGGCCTGATTCGCCCGCCCATCAGCTTTTTGATGGCATGAAACAAAGGAATTCTAGCCAGGCGGAGATTCGATCCAGCTATGCAGAGATGTTCACTTCATTGGGCGGTGTCATTTGGGCTTTCGTCGGAGTGGTCGCTGCCGCAGCCGGTCCTGAAGTGCAGTTCACCGCTATCACCCGGTCCGCGAGGGTCAATTTCAAGCACGAAGACTCCGCAACTTCCAACAAGTACCTGCTGGAAACCATGGGAGGAGGCGTAGCCCTCCTCGACTATGACAACGACGGGCGGCTGGATATCTTCTTCACCAACGGAAGGAAGATCGACGATCCGATGCCCGATGGCAAGCTCCCGGACAAGTCCGATCGCAGGTTTTGGAACCGCCTTTATGATCAAAACACCGACGGCACATTCACGGATGTGAGGGAAAAAGCCGGCCTCACTGGGATGGCGCAGAACTACTACACGATGGGTGTAGCGGTGGGCGACTACGATCACGATGGTTTTGAGGACATCTGCGTGGCAGGCTACGGCGGCAACACGCTCTACCACAACAATGGGGACGGCACGTTCACCGACGTCACGAAGCGCGCTGGAGTTTCCGCCGGCGGATGGAGCGCGAGCGCCGGGTTCTTCGATTACGACAACTACAGCGGCCTCGACCTCTTCGTGACCCGTTATGTAGATTGGAGCTTCCGGAACAACCGCTATTGGGGAGAACAGAAACCCGGCTTGCGCGCCTACTGTCACCCCGACAATTTTAGAGGCGCCACCAACATCCTCTATCACAACAACGGCGACGGAACATTTACCGACGTTTCCGCGGAGGCTGGCATCACCAAACCCCAAGGCGAAGGATTGAGCGTATCTTTCGCCGACTATGACGGTCGACGGTTTCACCGACATCTTAATTGCCAACGATTCAGTGCCGAGTCTCTTGTACCACAACAATGGAAATGGCACGTTCACCGAAGTCGGCTTGCCCGCAGGCGTTGCCTACAATGAGGACGGCAAGGCGTTTGCCGGGATGGGCATCGACTTGAGCGATTTCGACAATGACGGTCGCCCGGATATTGTGGTCACGGATCTTTCCAACGAACGCTATCACCTCTTTCACAACAACGGCGACGGCAGCTTCCGGGATGTGACCAACCCGTCTAGCTTGGGCGGCTTGACTTTCGCTTTTCCCGCTTGGAGTACGCAGTTGTTCGATTACGACAGTGATGGCTGGAAGGACCTCTTCGTTGCACAGGGGCATGTGATGGGCACGATCGAACATACCTCACCCAACATGAAATATCTTGAACTGCCGCTGCTCCTGAAAAATGAGTCTGGCCATTTCGTGAGAGTGCTGGCCGGCGACGTTTTTCAAAAAGAGTGGGCTGGCCGGGGCGCGGCGTTCGGAGATATCGACAACGATGGTGATCTCGACATCGCGGTTAGCAACGTGGGTCAAGGGGCTTAGGTGCTGCGAAATGATGGTGGGAACCGCAGAAACAGACACGGCCGGCGGCTATCTCTCAGCCAGTGATAAGCGGCTGATAGCCGGCCTGGGAAGTGATCCGATTGCGAAGTTGGTGGAAATCCGGTGGCCGTCCGGAGTTGTCCAGAGATTTGAGAATGTCAAGGCTGGACAGATGTTGAAGGCGACAGAGCCAACCCCGTGATGGGGTGACAAGATGATCGCGATATGAGGCTTGCCATGGTTGGGGCCGCGTGGTAAACGCTTACCGGGTACCGTGCAGAGCAGGCCCTAGCTTCACTTGCGAGGAGAATACAGATATGTTTTCAGCCGATAGACGTCTTTTCTTGCATCAGACTGCAAAAGCAGGAGTGGCGTGGGGTGTGAGTTCTTTGTTTGGCAGTGCCTTCCGAGGCGCTCAAACCTCGCCGCCGAACACCGACGATATGGTCCGTGTTTACCTGGACTCGCGTCGCGTCATTGCTCCGCTCGACCGTAATCTTTTTGGCTCATTTCTCGAGCACCTGGGTCGTGCGATCTACGAGGGCGTTTACGATCCGGGTTCGAAGCTATCCGAAGCCAATGGGTTTCGCAAAGACGTCATCAGTGAAATCCGCGAGATGGGAGTTCCCATCGTTCGTTATCCTGGTGGCAATTTCGTTTCGGGCTACAATTGGCTCGACGGCGTGGGTCCCAAGGAAAGCCGTCCCCGCGTCCTTGACAAGGCCTGGAACGCAATCAACACCAATCAGTTCGGTACCAATGAATTCATGGCGTGGTGCAAGGCTGTCGGCACGGAGCCCTTGATGGGCCTCAATCTTGGGACGGGAACTCCTGAAGCGGCAGCTGCTCTGGTCGAATATTGCAACCTCGATCAGGGAACAGAGTGGAGCGATCTGCGCCGCAAGCACGGCGTCGCGCAACCTTATAAGGTGAAGCGCTGGTGTCTGGGTAACGAGATGGACGGCCCTTGGCAGATAGGCCACATGACCGCGACTGAGTATGGCATGAAGGCTCAGGACGCCGCCCGGCAGATGCGCTACGTTGATCCTTCTCTTCAATTAATTGCTTGCGGATCAAGTGGGCCTTTCATGCCCACCTACCTTGAATGGGACCGCGAAGTTTTGGAGCAATGCTACGACTACGTCGACGGTCTTTCCCTACATCGCTATTTCACCAACGCTCCAGCGGACACCGGCGGCGATAGTTCAAAATTCCTCGCGATGAATCTCAGTATGGAACAGCAAATCGCGGAGACCCTCGCGGTTTGCGATCTCGTGCGTGGACATAAGCGTTCACCGAAACAATTGTGGTTGTCTTTTGACGAATGGAACGTGTGGTATCGAGCCCGGAACGGCGATTACGCGAACGGACATCACCAGGAAGCGCCTCACTTGCTTGAGGAGGTCTACAACCTGGAGGATGCTTTGCTTGTTGGTGGCCTGCTCAATTCTCTGCTGCGCAACGCGAATCGCGTTAAGCTGGCGTGCCTGGCTCAGTTAATCAACGTTATTGCGCCAATATCGACCAATGCGACTGGCTTGCTCCGCCAGACCATCTACTATCCTTATAACTGGGCGCTTCAGTATGCTCGCGGTTCTGTGCTCATGGCCTTGGTGGAGTCGCCGACCTATGAAGTTGTGCGAATGGGTCAGGTTCCCTACGTGGACGTCGCCGCGACCATTAATCCTAAGGATGGAAAGGTCGCGATTTTTGTTCTAAATCGTGACCTTGCGAAGCCGCACGTCGTGGAAATCAATTGGCAGGACAAGGCGCCAGGACAAGTGCTGGTCTCCGCAGTCCTGACCGGAACTGATCTGAAGGCATTCAACACCTTCGAATCCCCGCGGAAGGTGGTGCCACAGGATTTTGGCAAACCGTCCACGGTTGCCGGTCGAACCAGGTTTGAAGTACCGGCACGCTCGTACACCGTGATTCAATGGTCGGCGTGATTGCAACCGATGTCTGTCAATGTGGACAGCCTTCTAGGGTGCTCCACAGATTCCCGTTGATTCACGCGTGATCAGTGCCGTCTTCAACACATATTCGGACCCCTCAGAAAGTGGTTCTTCACGTTCCACTTCAGCGAGCAGTGCATCGAAGGCCAGCCGCGCTAACTCTGCTTGAGACATTTGCACCGTCGTGAGGGCCGGGAGCATGAACTGTGCCAGGCGGATGTCATCAAATCCAACCACCGAGAGATCGCGCGGAATCGATATGCCATCCTCATGGCATTTCCTCATCACTCCGATCGCGGTCATGTCATTTGAACAGAGAATTGCGGTCGGTTTCTTGGCTTGAGCCAACAATTGCCCACAAGCCAGCCGGCCTCCCTCCATGGTGTGGTTTCCTTCGACGATCAGGTCCATATCCTGGTCCCGTCCGATTTCGTTCATTGATTTCAAGAAGGCCTGCTTTCTGGCCATGGCTGACTTGAGTGCGTGGGGTCCGGTGATGAAGGCAATTCTCTCGTGCCTCAGCGCAGCCACGTGCTGAACCGCTTGGCGAATGCCGCTCAGGTAATCTACCCGCAGATTGCTGACTCGGGGACGATGCGGGCCAACATCGACAAAAACGAGAGGAACCTGCCTTAGCTTCAAGTCTTCGAGCAGTGCCTCCTCCATGCCGAACGTCATGACCGCGACGCCTTCGACCTGCCGTTCGATCATTCGGCGGACGGAACTCTCCATTTGTTCCGGGTCGTTCATCGTGGAGGTCAACAGAATCTCGTAATGATGGCGAACTGCAATGGTTTCGAAAACTTGGACGATTTCGGGGAAGAACGGGTTTGTAAGTTCCGAGACGATGAGTCCGAATATCCTGCTGCGCCCAGACACTAAGGCTCGCGCCTGAGTATTGGGATAGTAACCGAGCTCCTTGATCGCGTTCCACACTCTCTGTGCTAGTTTCGGATTGACTGTAGGAACTCGGTTGATGGCGCGAGATACAGTCGCGGTGGACACGCGGGCCCGCCTGGCGACCTCATGAATATTCAAGGCTTGCTCTTTGGTCCGCACTGACTCAGAGACTCATATAGATGAGCAGGCTAACACGGTTCGGACGACTCGACTAGGTGCTCGCGCAATTCCCTGCCCTTGCCGGACAACCGCTCACAGGGAGAAAGAGGTGTGCTACATTGACCATGCCATTGTTGGTTTTGCAAGAGTAAAGTTGGACCCAGATCGATGAACAGTCGCGCGAAAGTGAATCGCACTCTTGGACTCGTCGTGTTCGTTGTGGGTTCAGTCCTGCCCGGCCGGGCGCAGCTAAGTAAGAGTACGCCCGTATCGGTCAGCCAGATTCAGGATGAGATAAAACAGCATCCTGACAACCCTAAGCTCTATGTCGAGCTTGGCCTGGCATATTGGGATCGGAACGATTACCCTCACGCCCTCGAAGCCTTCCAGCGCGCGGTGAAAATAGGCCCCGCCTCCGCCGAGGCACACAACTGGTTGGGTGTCGCTACATTAGAGAAAGGCGACTTGCCCGGGGCCGTCGCTGAATTCAGGAAGGCCATCTCGCTGGACCCGAAATACGCGAGGGCATGCACGAATCTGGGATCGGCGTTAGCCAAAAATGGCGACATGGCCGAAGCGGTTGCGGTCTTTAAGAAGGCCCTCGCGCTTGAGCCGGACAATCTAGTGGCGCACATGAATCTGGGCGTCGCTCTTAGGGAAACGGGTGATGCCAAAGGCGCTCTCTTGCATGTGCAATATGTCGCCCAGCGCGAACCGAACGACGCCAATGTTCAGTATGTGTTAGGCCAGACTCTAAACCAGAGCGCGGATCTCCCCGGCGCAATCGAAGCGTTTGAGAGTGTAGTGCGCATCGATCCGAAGTTCCACGAAGCGTATTACGCGCTTGGTTTGGCGTTGAAACAGCAAGCCGCATCGGTGCGTAAGCCACGCCAGCCTGTGGCTAGTCTGGCGGACGACCTCTACAAGCGTGGACAGCAAGCTGCCCTGCGGGGCGACCTAAGAGAAGCCGAAAGACTGCTTAGCGAAACCCTGAGCAAAGATGATAGTCAAGCTGAGGCTCAGAATCTGCTCGGTTTCGTATTGGGCCAGGAGGGAGATTTGCCTTCTGCACTGGTCCACCTGGCGCGTGCCGTTGCGCTGCGACCGGACCTTTCCGATTCGCACTACAATTTTGGTGTTGCGCTGTGGTACAGCGGTTCGAGAACCAAAGGCATATCCGAGCTGCAAGAGGCTGTTCGGCTTGATCCCGCCGCGGGCGCTAGCTATGCCTTTCTCGGAGCTGCTCTGCGCGATATGGGTCAATTAGAGGACGCACGACGGGACCTGCAACGCGCGATTGCGCTCCTGCCAGCCTTCCCCGCGACATACATCGACCTCGGAACTGTTTTTCTTCGCACGGGGAATCTCGATAAAGCGCTGGCGCAATTCGAGGCCGGGCTCAACGTCTCCTCTTCATCCAGTCCCACCCCCGATTGGGATATGGCGGTCGCAGGTATTCGCGAAGCGTTGCCGGCGATGCCGGATCGCGCCGAAGCACACAACATGCTCGGGCTTCTGCTTGGGCGCAAGGGTGCAGACAGCAAGGTGATTCTGGCGGAATTCCGCGAAGCCGTGCGGCTACGCCCGGACTTCGCCGATGCCCACAACAACATGGGGCTGGTGCTAGCACAGGGCAACGAGGACCAAGCGGCTATCGCCGAGTTTCGTGAGGCTCTGCGCATCCGACCCGATTTTGCTGACGCGCATGCGAATCTTGGCACAACCCTCATTTCCACTGACAGTCGAGAGGCCGTACTGGAGCTCGGCAAGGCCGTAGCGCTCGCGCCGGGACTGCTGAAAGCGCAATTCAATCTGGCCGTGGCCTACGGCGAGGATCCGAGCTACGGGACGGCCAAAGAAATCGAGCAGTTGCGCAAAGTGATCGTGACCGAGCCAACCTTCGCGCCTGCGCACCTCAATTTGGGCAAGGCACTTCTCAGCGACGGGAAGGTGGAGGAATCCATTGGGGAGCTTCGAGAAGCGGTACGACTTGAGTCCCAGAGTACCAGGGCTCACTATCAGCTTGGACTGGCTCTGGCGAGGGCAGGGCGAAAGGATGAGGCCGCGTCAGAGTTGCAGAAGAGCCGCGAATTGGCCGCTTCCGACAACCGCAAGCAGAACGCTGACTTGGATATCGCAGAAGGCCGTGGCGCGCTGGATAAGGGCGAGTTGGATCAAGCCGCTGCCAAGTTTCGGCACGCGCTTGAGCTCCAGCCAGAGTCGTCAGACGCCGAGCATCTTTTGGGAGTGGTTCTTGAAAAAGAAGGTGATGCCCAAGGTGCTTCCGCGGCGTATCGGAAGGCACTGGAGTTGAATCCCGGCGACGTACTCGCTAGAGAAAGAGTCCAGGCGTTATCGAGAGACGATGTTTCTGCGGACGATCCCCAACGCATCGCCGAATTCGAAAGCTACATCCGTGCGGGACGATTTCAGGAGGTTGAGTCGCTCCTTGCTGCTTATGTCCAAGAGCACCCGAAAGCGTCTTGGGGATGGTATGCCTTGGGCTACAGTCTGTTCGCCCAGCGAAAGGTCGGTGAATCCATACAGGCGCTTGCGAAATCGCTCCAACTCAATAACGAAAATGCTGAGGCGCACAAAATTCTCGGCCGCGATCTGATGTTTATCGGAAGGTTCGCCGCCGCGCAGACGGAGTTCGAGCAGGGAATCCGGTATGACCCACAATCCGCTGAGTTACATTTCAACCTGGGCAAGCTATTTTCCGTCCAGGATAATTGGATCGCTGCGCGAAAGGAATTTGAAGCGGCACTCCGAATCGACCCTTCGTACGTGGAAGGTTTGGATGCTCTGGGTTTTGCTCAAGAGGCTCTAGGTGATGGGGCCGGAGCTATCGCGAGTTATGAGAAAGCTATTGCCATCAACGAAGCGAGGAAGGGAAAGTTCGTGTCGGCACATGTGAACCTCAGCGCCTTTTACAATCGGAAAGGTGATTCCGAAAAGGCGCTCTCGTATGCCCGAGCGGCGCAGGAGCTTGATCCTAAGTCGGATGGCGCCTGGTTCCAACAGGCAAAAGCTATGGAGGCCCAGGGACGGCTGACTGATGCTGTCGATGCTCTGAACCGAGCCATTTCATTAAATGCTCGAGCGTCTTCGTATTATTACGTCCTGGCCCAGGTGTACCGACGGCTTGGCAAAGTGGAGGACAGCCGCAAAGCTCTGGATTCGTTCACGCGCCTTGAGAAAGAGACGAGTGACGTGGAAGAAATGCGGCGAAATCTCGCCAATCGCTCCGGCAACCCGCCTCAACCGAAGAGCCAACGCGACTAAAGCAACCCCGCTCGCAATCACGGCGCAAAATTGTTGCAGCCGCGCTCCAATGAAGGGACACCTCGGCCGGGACCCCAGAGTGCATCTCAGAGCAGCCAGTTCCTCATTCGTTGCCATATACTCCAGGCTATGCAAGAGTTAGCACAAGACTGGAGACGGACGCTGGCGGGAAAGTGTGTGTCAGCGTACCTGATGAAACCGGCAAAGGTTTTGTTTGGGGAGATACTTCCTCTTTCTGCTCAAAAGTGTTGTGTGCATGAATGTCAGGATGCGTCAGCGTTGTCCCAACGACCACCTTGATTCGTGCATCACGAATGACGATCTCCGCTTCGCGCGGATCGCGGATCGCTGGATTCACGACCGTCAGCACGAGGTCCTTGTCGTGAAGCGAAGCCGATCCCTGCAAGCCCCAAAATGCCGCCGGCTTTCCATCCCGGTCATAACTGATCGTGGGCGCGCTGAACATCGTGCGGACAGCCTGTCCACCTTGATGCGGGGCATACATGGCAAATACATGGCCCACAGGCGTGACGCAAAACCTGTCTTCGTGAGCCAAATACAAGCTATTGAGACAATTGATGAGCTGGGCGCAGTTGGCCATGGCCACCTTCTCCGGATGACGGTTGAAGATGTCCAGGGTCATTCCACTGAACACCGCGTCCCGCAAAGTAGGGAGCTGTTCCAGTTGGTCGCCTGGAGTTACTTCGCTGCCGGGGCGATACCAGGGCCCCCACTCATCAACGATAAGTTTGACGGCATGGCTCGGATCGACTTCTCCCATGATATGCCAATGCCCGTTGATGAGCGATTCCATGCGTTCCCCTTCGCGCAGCAGCTCATACCACTCTACGGCGTCGAACTTGAGAGCATCGCCTTTGCCTTGTACCCAGTCCTGGGTTCGTCCGCGGCTTAGATTCCAGGCATAGTGGTGTAGCGCGATGCCGTAGATCGAGCGGAGCGGCGACCTTCCCTTTCGCAGAATCTCTTCAAAAAAGCCCCGTGTCCAATTCCAATCATCGACGTTAGGTCCCGACGCAACGAAGGACAGGCGCTGGCCGTAGTGTGGGACCCAAGTCGTGAATCTGCGGAATTCGATGGCATATTGTTGCGGAGTGAAGTCCCCTCCACACCCCCAAGACTCGTTTCCGACGCCCCAAAACCGAACGTTGAAGGGCTCCACATATCCGGCAGCCGCTCGCATGTCCGCCAGGGTCGTGGCGCGGGCTGGGGAGTTGCAGTATTCCACCCAACGGTAAAATTCTCCGGCCGAAAGGCTGCGCACATTGGCGGCCAGATAGGGCTGAGCCTCAATAAGCTTGCAAAAATGGACGAATTCATTGGTTCCGAACTGGTTCGGATCGTATTTATGGCTTGTCGGGGCCCCGCTCTCTTCACCGTCGCTCCAGAAATTCGTGCGCCGAGGACGTTTGTCGGCCGGGCCAATACCATCGCGCCAGTCGTAGCTGTCGGCGAAGCAGCCGCCTGGATAACGGACTACCGGGGCCTTGATTTTCCGCATTTCTTCAATCAGCTTCACGCGGATTCCGTTGATGTTGGGCACTTTGGAGTTTTCGCCGACCCAGATGCCGTCATAGACTACACCACCTAGATTCTCGGTAAAATGGCCATAAATGTCGGGGGAAATCGTGCCCAGCGATTCTCCGATGAGGATTTCGATTCGTGAATCCACAGAGGAAGTGGCCTTCCGGGCTGAGCCTTTGGGGAATGCCAGGGTGCACGCGCCAGCTAAACCGTTGTACAGGAACTCGCGACGTCGCATCGGTCCGCACCTCCTATAACAGGCTGGCGGAGATAGTAAACGTTTGCTTGCATCTTTGCTATAGTTCTGTAGCGGCTTCCAGGAAGGAAACCTCCGAAGGATACGTCGTGCCGCGGACCCAGGAATATAGTGATCCTCATGTTTGTCGGCTGGATGAAACACACGGAAAAGGGAATCGCAATGAAGATATCGGTCGAGGGCAGATCACTGGCCGTTGCCATGCTGTTGGCTTCGGCTGCCGCCTCGAAATGTCAAACACCGTCCCAAGGAACGCCGTCAGTCATTCACGTGGAAGGTGACGTGGATGGCGTGCACGATCCATCGATCATTAAGGAAGCCGACACGTGGTATCTGTTCGGCACGGTTACAGAGAAGATTTCCCCGGGCCAGCTTCCGATCCGGTGTTCGAAGGACTTGCACACCTGGAAGCGTTGCGGCTTTGTTTTCCGAAGCATACCCGATTGGATCAAAAAAGAAAGCCCGCAAACCAAGGATCTGTGGGCTCCGGACGAGTCCTACTTCGACGGAAAATACCACGTTTATTACGCATTCTCAGTATTCGGAAAGAACACCTCCGGCATCGCTTTGGTGACCAACAAGACCCTGAATCCAAGCAGTCCGGATTTCAAGTGGGTGGACGAAGGACTAGTTTTTCGTTCCCGGGAGGAAGATGACTTCAACGCCATTGACCCCAATATTGTGGCCGACTCGGAGGATCATCTGTGGATGAGCTTCGGCAGCTTCTGGAGCGGCATCAAGATGCGGCGAATCAATCCCCAAACAGGCAAGATTGCAGACGAGGACTCCAAACTCTATTCAATAGCGAAGCGGGCACGCCCGGAAAATCCGGCGCTTCGCCCGCCCAATTTACCCGACGATTGGCAAGCCATCGAAGCTCCGTTCATCGTGCATCACGGGGATTACTTCTATCTCTTCGTTTCGTTCGATCTGTGTTGCCGAGGCGTGAAAAGCAATTACAAAACGATGGTCGGCCGCTCACGCAATGTTATCGGGCCGTACGTGGACGCTGCCGGCAAGCCAATGCTGGAAGGCGGGGGAACGCCACTGCTTGTAGGCAATCAACTTTGGGTGGGCCCCGGCGGTGAATCCATTTTGCAACAACCCGGCGGCGACATTATTGTGTTCCATGCCTACGACGGTAAGACCGGAAGGCCTCGCTTACACATCTCGACGATTGATTGGACGGATGATTGGCCACACGCCGCGCTCGAAGGGGCTCCGGCGAACGCACAAAAATAACCGGAAAATCCGCATTCTGCTGTGCAAACGACAACTCTGGAGAAAGCAGATGGACACGATACCCGCCCTAACAAGAAAGAGATCCAAAGTTATGGAGATTCGTCACATCTTGCGCAGACTGGCGTTTCGCTTTTTTTTAGTGTTCGGAGCCATGTGTCTTCTAAAGGAAGCGCTTCGAGGGGGCGATCAACCTACGATGTTGGCGGAGACGCCACCCATGGGCTGGAATAGCTGGGATGGCTACGGAACAACCATCAATGAAGCGGAATTCAGAGCCAATGCCGATTGGTTTGCCAAGCACCTGAAACCTCATGGCTGGCAGTACGTCGTGGTAGACGCCGAGTGGTACGTCACCAATCCGGTGGCGGAAGGCAATTCGAAGACGTTTCAATACACCCTGGACCAGTTTGGTCGCTACATACCTCCGACAAGCCGCTTTTCCTCGGCTGCGAGAAACGACGGCTTCAAGCCGTTGGCTGACTACGTGCACTCCCTCGGTCTGAAATTCGGCATCCACATTCTGAGGGGCATTCCCAAGGCGGCCGTCGAAAAAAATCTGCCCATTGCGGGGTCGACATACCACGCAGCCGACGCTGCTAACACTTCCGATACTTGTCCTTGGAATTACGACAACTACGGCGTAGATGCCGGCAGCCCGGGAGGGCAAGCTTACTACGATTCCATCGCTCAGCTATATGCAAGTTGGGGAGTGGACTTTATCAAAGTGGATTGCATCAGCAGCCACCCTTACAAAGGCGAGGAAATTCGCGCGCTGAGCGCGGCGCTCAGCAAAGCCAACCACTCCATTGTTTTGAGCCTCTCGCCCGGTCCGGCTCCTCTGGAAAAAGCAGAGGAGCTGCGCAAGTACGCGCAAATGTGGCGCATTTCCGATGATATTTGGGACCTGTGGCACAGTGACAAAAACTACCCTCAGGGTATCGGCGATCAATTTGCGAATGCCGCTAAGTGGGCGGCACTATCCGAACCGGGACACTGGCCGGACGGAGATATGTTGCCGATCGGCCAGCTTCGTCCCGCGCCTGGATGGGGAAGGCCACGCGGCACCCGGCTCACGCATGATGAACAGCGAACCTTGATGACACTCTGGTCCATGTTTCGTTCGCCTCTGATGGTCGGCGGTGACCTAACCGCAAGCGACCCATGGACCGCGTCGTTGCTCACCAACCCAGAGGTGCTCGCAGTCGATCAGCACTCAACAGGTAATCGTCAAGCTATCGTAACAGGCAATGCTGTTGTTTGGCTGGCCCAGCCCGCTTCGGGAAAAGGCTGCTATGTGGCCATCTTCAACCTCGCGGATGCCACCGAAACACTCACGTTCGGGTGGAGAGACTTAGGTCTCGCAGGAACAGGATACCTAGTGCGGGACCTGTGGAAACTAAAGGATATGGGGCCAGCCGATTCAATCAGAGTCACGCTACCATCACACGGTAGCGTGCTATACAGGATGGTGCGTCCATAAGTTGATGCAAGTGGGAATTCTCGGGCAATCACAGTGGACAATCACATCCATTCGTTTCAAGACCCACATGACCGTAGAGTGTGCTACGGGCCGATCCCGTAACTTAGGGACCACCGTCCGGGGTGTGGGACGGTGGTCCCTCGTCATGTTGCAGGTCGAAATCTGCTCAGAACGTGATCTTCGCGCCTAGCTGCCACCACCTCGGTAGTGTTTGGCCGGTTACCCGGCCAAAATTTCCAGCGGACAAATCACCCTGGATATTCTGGAAATTGGGATGGTTGAAAAGGTCGTAGAATTCAAAGCGGAGTTGCAGATTGAGCCTCTCCGTTATGTGTGTGTTTTTGTAAGCACTCAGATCCGTCTGCACAAAGGGCGGATTGCGGAATCCGTTATTCTTTTCGTTGCCTTCGTTGCCTGGCGTGGGTGCTGTGAACTGTCCGGGGGTGAAGACGCCAGTGATATAAGCGCTCCGCGACGTCGATTGCCGATAACTGGTCACGTTTGGAAAGTCGAAGCGATGTCCGTCGGCATTGTAGTCCCCTGGAACTGAATTAAAAAACGAGGCAGAGGTAAACACTGTGAAAGGATATCCACTCTGGTAGATGCTCGTCCCGCTGAGTCCCCATCCCGCCGTCAATCTCCATACCGCACTCGAACCCTTATATAGGCCTGGTAGCTCATAGTTGAAGCCAAGGGAGATTCGGTTGGGAACGTCCCAAGGGGAGGGTCCATAGTACTGGTGAGGATTCAGTGCGGTCGGATACCCGCCGGCGTCATCCTTAGAAGAGGCGCGCGTGTAAGATATGTCAAAGAAGCCACGCGTGACTCTGCCTCTCACGTCAAAAGTTACACCGTTGTAGTTTGCTACGCGATCATTCTGAGTATAGTTAATCGCGCCAAAACTCGAATTGAGTCGCGTCGGAGCGGAGTTGGCTGGCTTCCCGATCAAGTCGCCCGGCAAGACATTGATGTCCACTCCATAAGAAACTTGACCTCCTGCGTTGCCGAGCCCAACAAGGTTGGCGGTGTGAGATCCACTATAAAGCACGGCGGCAACAAAGTGGCCACCAATTCTGTGTTCGAGGGCGGCCGCATCGATGAATGCGGTAGGAGAAGCTATATTCGGGTCGATTCCCCCGATCGTCAAGCCTGCGCCCGGAATTCCTCCCGCAGCGTCCAGACAGGGAGCGGCAGGACACAAGGTTGTGCCTGCCAGTTGAGGGAACTGGAACCCAAACGGGGGCTTGCTACTGCTACCCTGGACAAAAACCGGTCGGTTGGCAGGTGCATTCCCCGAGAAAAACGTAGGCAGGATTAGACCCGGTGGATTGCCGCGGAATTCTTCCTGGATGTTGGCGGGGGTGAGCCAGTTGGAATACATACCGAATCCGCCGCGTAACAACCAGTCACCCTTTCCTGTGATATCCCACGCCGCGCCGACGCGTGGAGTATAGGCTTTGGGAGAATGATTTACCGCCTGCTTCGAGGGCTTGGCTATACCATTAGCCACGCGCTGCTGGAAGGTTGACCCGATCCCAAGAATAAAGTTGCCAAAAACCGTGGCGTCTGAACGCGAATACGGGTTCCCCTGATCGTCGAAACGGAAGCCAAGTGTCAAAGTTAGATTGCGTCGCGCTTTCCAGGTATCCTCCGCAAATAGACCCCACGTTTTGGAAGCGGCGTTCCAGTTCCAGAGTTGTTGCTGTCCCATGATGGGGTTGTACATCACCCCACCTTCTGTGGTAGGTGCATCTTGCGCCAGCTGCAACAAATTGTCGAAACTGAATCCTGGATGCGACCACGGGCCCTGGAACGGCTCCACATCGTCTCCAAACCAGCCTTCGTAGCCTACCTTCAACACGTGAGTGCCACGCACATGGGTCAGAACATCGCGCCAGTGATAGTTATGCTGGATAAAATCGCCTTGGGCAAAGCCGACGCCATATCCGACGTTTTGACCGCTTACACCGATTCCAGGAATGGTGAAATCCCCGGTCTCACCTAGAAAACCCTCGATGCGATTCTGGGCAAAGATGGCTTCATTCAGCGTTGTCGAACTAAACGTGTGCGCCCAGTTCGCTTGAAAGGCCCGCTGCGTGGTGTGGTTGGTGGTCGTGAATTGAGGGATCACGTTGGGCCCGCCATTGTGCAGAAGTGTTCGGAAGAAACTCCCATAAATACGGTCATTTTCAAAAGCCTTATCAACGCGAATAAAATACTGGTCGCCGTTGCGGAAGCTACTGGAATTGAATATTCCGGTGTCAATCATCGGAGTTGCACAAGGCAAATTGCTTGTCGCGGCCGTTCCGCAAGTACCCGGGAAAATGTCGTTTGCGGTCTTCGATACGCCACTGACCGTCGCGCCAGAAGGCTTGTAGGTATTCAAGATTTTGGTTCCAAAGGTGCTCGGAAAGTTGGCTTGGGCAAAAGCTGCAAACTGTGCGTCGGGAAACGTAAGTACCTGGTTGCCCGTGGACGCTGAGGAACGTAGCGGCTCGACGGCAAAAAAGAAGAAAAATTGGCGGTGGGGAATGATTGGACCGCCAATCGCTCCAGAGAAGTTGTTGCCGTGGAATGCATTGTACGGGTGGTCCTCGCCAGGCAAGGAATATTTCGCATACATTGATTGGTAGTTGAAATAGTCGCTGGCCAAACCGTGGAATTGATCCGAACCAGATTTTGTCGTTTGCGCAACTTGAAGGCCACTCCCGCGTCCATATCCCACGGAAAACGTGTTGACCTGAATGTTCGTTTCCTGAATGGCGTCGGGGTTGGGCGTGAGATTCAAGACCCCCTGCCGAATGGCGCTGGTGACATCAAGCCCATCGACAATCCACATGTTCGCCACCGTTCCCTGGCCGTTGACACTGACATCAACGGCAGTCTCCGTCGAGTAATTGTCTACTCCGGTTCCAGGTGTGCCCGAGGACACGCCGGGCCCGCCGGCGAGCCCTAGTCCAGAGACGCCAGGAGCCAAGCTGATAAGAGATAGCATGTTGCGGCCCGCCATGGGCAAAGAGGACAGCTCCTGAGTTTCAAGCGTCATTTGATTCCGCGTCTCGGTAGTGTTCACGAGTGGATTTTCAGCAGTGACGGTCACTACTTCGGTCGCCGCGCCAACTCTTACCGCGATAGGTACGCTTAGATTTTGATTCGTCTCAAGAGTGACAGTCGTGCGAACCGTGGAAAAGCCCGCAGCCTCAACGGATATTTTGTAGGAACCCGGGGCAAGACTCAGAAACCGGTATTCTCCCTCGGCTTTGGTGGCAGTCGTCGCCAAAATATGCGTCTCAACGTTTTCAATCGTGACCTTCGCTTGCCCGACTGCAGCACCACTTGGATCGGTTACGGTTCCTTGAATACTTGCCGTAAACTGAGCCCAAGCCGAGCCAGTCGTCAGTAGAAAGGCGATGAGCAGCCGAATGGACAGGCCAATAGCTGAAGCTGATTTCGATCGCATGTGCCTCCACCCCCTATATGGCGAGCAAGCATTTACAGAATCCCTTGTGTAAACGTTTTCTTGATTGCACGGACATATATACCACTCAAAATAAGCTGTCAAGGTTTTCCTAGCAGGTTTTCCTAGCACTTTAGCGCTTTTGCATTATGGAGTGGTGGGAGGACGGATCCCAGCAAATCTGGGCGTCTTAGCTCACGACTTCAGCCAGCCACGGTTTTGCACCATCCCTGCTCCCTCTCGCAGGGTGACCAATCGATTCACTGGCATGCGTTTAAAAGCTTCAACCATGCCGTTGGGCCAGCGCACTTCCAGGTCGACAGTCGTATGGGTTCCGAGCCCGAAGTGCAAGCGGGGATCGTTACAAGAATAGAAACTGCACTGGCTCAAAACGCTCTGGGCCTGCGTTTTCCCGCCATAGCGGGCAAGAACCCGGGCACCGATCGCGCTCCGATTGGATTTAACTCCCTCAAGTTTTACCTTTATCCAGTTTTGATTCCCACTGAGATCGTTGCGTAACAGTGAGGGAGTCTCGTTTAAGTTTACGATGAGTATGTCGACGTCACCGTCATTGTCGAAATCCCCAAAGGCACATCCGCGGCTGCAGTGCTCCTCAGCAACTCCGGGGCCCGCAGCGTCGATCAACTCTTCAAAAGTGCTGTTGCCGAGATTGCGAAACACTGCCCGAGGTGTCTTATTTTGGTATTGCGGCAGTTTTCGTTCAACCTCTGGGTAAACGTTACCTGTAACCATGAACAAGTCCGGACAACCATCGTTATCGAGATCGACTATTCCAGCGCCCCAGCAGACATAGCGTGTCTCCACCCCAACGCGAGAACCGCGGGTAACATCGTCGAAACCTCCCTTACCATCGTTGTGGTAGAGAACGTTAGCGTCATCCGCGAAGTGCGTCTTGAAAAGGTCCAGATGTCCGTCGAGGTCATAGTCGCCAATCGCAACCCCCATCCCCGCCTGTTCTTCTCCGTCGTCGCTAAGGGCTACGCCTCGCAACACTCCCTCTTCGCGGAACGTTCCATCATGGTTGTTCATGAAGAGCAGACTAGGAGTGGAATCGCAAGCAACATAAATGTCTGGCCAGCCGTCTTCGTCCAAATCCGCAGCCACCACAGTCATGCCATAACCTTGTGTAGCCCGCGCGATGCCTGCCAGCTGGCTGACGTCGCTAAACGTTCCGTCACCGTTGTTTCTGTAGAGTAAGTGCCGTCCTGTTGGAAGCCCGCGCGGCCCGCATTCGACGGGAATTCCTTTCCAATTGCAATTCGTGTTCTCTCCAGGAACCGGTGCATGTTCAATAGAGAAACGGACGTAATTCGAAACAAACAAGTCAAGGTGCCCATCACGGTTGTAGTCCAGGAAACTGCATCCCGCGCCCCACCTCGGTTGATCGTTCAAGAGCCCGGCAGACTTCGTCACATCGGTGAAGGTGCCATCACCATTGTTGCGGTAGAGTATGTTTTGTCCGAAGTAGGTGCAGAACATGTCTTCAAATCCGTCGTTATTGTAGTCCCCGACGCAGACGCCGGAGGCCCAACCAATGGCATGGAGGCCCGCCTTTTGCGTAACATCCGTGAACGTCCCGTCGCGATTGTTCTTGTACAGGCGGTTAGTCGCTTCGGGGGGAGCGGCACCAATACGAGTGCCACAGAGTAAAAATATATCCATCCAGCCGTCGTTGTCGTAGTCAATGAATGCACATCCGCAGCCGGTAGACTCCAAAATGTATTTCTTACTCTCTACGCCCCCGTAGATTGTGGGCGCACTCAGTCCGGCGGCGGCCGCTACGTCGACAAAGTGCGCGTTGAAAGGGCGGCCAGAAGGGGCGTGCCGTACCACGGG
>MNIJ01000179.1 GCA_001919715.1 Acidobacteria bacterium 13_1_20CM_58_21 | reverse complement strand
CTCCGTTGCTCGAAGCCGGAGGAGCAGCCACTGGAACCGCCGCATCCCACGCCGAAGCAAGGCGGTTCGCCTTTTCCATCTCGGCGCTCCAGGGGTTTGATGGAACAGAAAACCAAGACTCCTTGGCTGTTTTTGTCTCCGGTTCGACTGGCTGCACTTCAGTCGCAGTGGCAACCACCGGTTCCGCGGAAGATTGCTCGCGTTCTTTCACTTCTTCCACCGCCGTGACAGTCTCCGTGGAACTGTTTTCCTGCGAAACTGGCGAAGCCGCAGTGGCCCACGCGTCGGCCGCAAATGGCGTAGTCGAAATCGCTCCGGTGAGCTCGCTTGCCTCCGGGAGGCTGGCCGGGACGGGGGTTTCCGTCATAAGGTTGCTCGCCGCGGGCGGGGCCTCAACGAGTTCCGGTTGTTCGTCTGTCGGTTCCCACGACTCTCCCTTAGCCTTCCTTGCCAGGATCTGCTCGAAACTACCGGCGCGCCAATCCTTCGCCACGCTCGTCGATCCGACATCGATGTAGCTATCAGCTTCCTCGCGCCGCCATGGCGCATCCGGTTTTTCTTCTTCCGCTTGCTCGTCCATTTCCTCCAAATCCGGATCGCGCCAATCGCGCTCCGTCGCCAATTCCGGATGCGCCGGCGGCAGAAAGCCGATATCTTCCTCCCGCTCATCCGCAGATGTTTCCAGGAGGCTGCCGAAAGCCACCATCTGCGAACCGCTATCAATTCGCACAGGCTCAAGGTGCACCGGCACTTCATCCACAAAACTTTCTTCATTCGAAGACGCAATCGCCGCGTGGGGTGCATTCGTCTCGACAGGCGTACTGCCGATCGCTGGCCCGGCCGCACCGCTCGGCGTTAGGAGGTCCGAGGCTTTCATGACTACCGCTTCCGGCGCTTTAGCGGCGCTGGTGTTTCCGTGAAGCGCCGCTGCGCGTTGCAAAGCGGACTTAACCATCGAGATCAGGGGATCCGGCGGAACAAACGGCTTCTTCAACACGCCGTCCGCTCCAACTCGTTGGGCTTCTTGCTCATCGAGCGGATCAAATGCGCCCACCAGCAGGATGACCGGGATATGTGCTAACGAGGGATCGGACTTTACGTACTGGCAAACTTCATACCCGTTGCGAACTGGCATGAATACGTCAGCGAGAACCAGGTCCGGGCGAATATCTGAAATCTTACGTACCGCCGCCTCACCGTTGCCAACGGCAACGACTTCGATGCCCTGATCTCTCAGGGCCAGCCCCACCATCTTCTGGATGTTGCTGTTGTCGTCCGCAACCAGAATTTTGGCCACCGAACGTCCTCCGACGATACTCTACCCACGTGCCACACTCAGCGCGCGACCAATGCCGAATGACCTACTCTCGAGTATTGGAGCACCCGTTGAAGTACGCGTCAATCTCAACAGGGCAGGCGTGTGTCGGAAGTGAATACTAGCATTCTGGTCCCAGCCACCCCAGGGGAGCCAAAAAGCGCACAGGGTGCGGACCTGTCAGCTTGCACCTCGCGGTCTTTCTCCTGGTCTTCGCCCTACGGCCAGATCTCACCAGGGGACGATTCTTCTCAGTCCCTTCTTTTTCTTGCTGCTCGATTCTTTCTTGCCGCTCCCCTTGGTTCCATTTTGGGTTCCGTCGTGCTCCGTCGAGCCGTCCGTCTTGAGGGCATCGGAAGCCTGAGCCGCAGCAGGCGGCGTTGCGTCGGTCTTGGGAGCGGTATCGGCAGTTCCTGCTGCAGTGGTACCACCCTCGGAAGTCTCTGTCGCCGCCGGCGCGTTCGGGTCTGGTTGCGTCGTGGGAATTGCCTCGCTTCCCGCTGTCGTCGGAGCCACACTCTCCGCCCCGTCAGTTGTCACGCTGCCGCCTGGCCTCACGGTCGCGACGATTCCTGTGCCGAGGCCACCGCCGCCGATTCGCGGCTGACCCCCGCCCGCCAAAACATCAATTCCCGCTTCGCTCTCCGCCTCCGGCGTCATCGTCGGCTTTCCGTTTGTGGCCGCCGCCCGCAACTCCTGCGCCGGGCCGGTATGAATCAGAGCCAGCGGCTTCTTGATGAACAGTTCACGCTGCCGGGGGGCATTCTGTTCTGCAGTCATCCAGGCGACGGCCTGGGGATCGGCCTGTGGCACCGGTGCTCCAAGTGCCTTTAGTCGGCTCTTCGCATCGGGAACCAAAGCCGATAGCGGATAATTGCGGACGATTCGCGCATAATAGGGAGCGGCAATCTCTTTCTTCTCGGTGGATTCCCAGATATTCCCAAGCATCCACAGCGCGCGGTCGGACTTGCTGTAAAGGGGGTAGCGGTTTACGATCGCTCTCAGTCTGGATTCTGCGGCTTTCTTGTCTTCCTTCACGTAGTAGTAGTAACCAATGCGGAAGTCGCCTTCCGCCAGTAGTTCCTGCACTTCGCGCAGACGCTGCTCCGCCTTCGGTGCCAGCGGATCAGACGGATATTTTGACAGGAACGTTTGGAATTCTTCTTCAGCCGCGCGGGCGTGCGTACGGTCGCGGTCTGGTTTCTCCATCTGCTTGTAGTGCGTCATGGCCACCTGCAACTGTGCGTACGCCGCCTCAGGCAACATGGGAAAAAAAATGTCGAAATCCTTGTAGGCCTGGACAGCCTGCGTCAGATTCGCCGTCCCGCCCTCCTTGTAAAACGAATCGGCGATGGCCAGCTTGGCTTTGGCAAGATAGTCGCTGTCCGGATAGGTGTTGATGAGCGTTTGCAGGTTCAGCCGGCCGACCTCATGCCGTCCGTGCTTGACATCATCTATCGCCTTGTCATACAGAATCTTGTCGGGCTCGGCGGTATTCTCCGCGCTGGTCGACTTATTGACCTTTTTCTTCTTGCGAAACACTTGTGCATCCGACCGCGTGGCGCTCAGCAGAAGCAGTCCGATCATCACGAATAGAGTCCACCGCATTGTGGTCGGCAGGAATGTCGACCATCTTGCGGTCGCCAGCAATGAAGTACGGCGCAACCTTCACCTCTCTCTCGAATCTGGGGTTCCGCGCCACCCGTCCATCAGAGCCCGGGATGTTCCTGCGGGCTCCCCCTCGGCTGCGGACTCTCAAGTATAGCCTGAACGAAAGGCCAAGCCGAACAACTACTTTGCCCTTTCGGCCAGTTCCCGCCAGATTACCCCTTCTTTCTGATGCCGCCAAGTCGCACCAAGGGTTGCCTTCGCCCGCGCGTCTTCGGAAGGTTGGCTGAGTGCTGAAAATACGTTTGCGGATCGGTTGCTTCCGTGTCGATGTGTGCCCCGCCGGTCTCCTTGGCGATGCGGTCCATCACCCTGGTCCCATATTTGTGTCCTGGCCACGATGTTCGCCGCGCTGCCTCTTGGCCATTTAAATCTGAGCGCGCCCGGGTCTTGGCTGCGGCTGCAGTCGGCATCCTGGCCGCGCTGCCCTACTGCGCCATCGGCCTGTTCTTCGGCGTGCCGAGCCAGGCAGAGCGATCACTCAGGTCGCCGTTCTGGTCGCCCTCACTTTGGTTCTTCCCGTGCTCGCAGTCCGCCGCCTCGCTCAGAAGGGCTGAAGAAGGCACTCAGGAGAGCAGGGCGGTAGTATCAGCGCCGGCGGGCGATCCGATTTAGATTTTTAATTTGCGACGGTAAGCTCGATTGTGGAGGAAGCTGCAATCCGCGAGCCGCTCATCGGTGATTGGTCAATCACCGCGCCGTGCGGCCATTGTGGCGCCGTCACATAATTTACCTTACGGCGCATCCGCGCCACGTCGAGCCGGTGTTGCGCGTCCGCCTCTCTCAGCCCGGTCAGGTGTGGCATCACATAAGCCTGTTCACGCGCCCCTTGGGAAACCAGCACGTCCACTCGCGGCGTCGCCGCTCCCGCGCCGGGCTTCGGATTCTGAATCAGCACGGCATCCACCGCCTGGTCCGGCATGGTGACGGCGGAGACTTCGCCAACCTGCAACCCCGTCCGTAGAAGTTCGATTCGCGAAGCGCGCAGCGAATTGCCTTCCAGAAGCGGAATCTGCAATTGCCGCTGCCCCAGGCTCAGCACCACGTGCGCTTGCTGCGACACTTTCATCAGCAAACCCGAGGTCGGCGTTTGCCGCACCACCACGTTAATTGGCTGGTCGCTGTAGATGCGGTCAGCCACGCGCAGCACCAGCCCGCGCGACTGCAGCATCTGACTGGCCTCGGAAACATTTTTGCCCACAAGATTGGGCATGGTTACTTCGCGCCCGTGAATCGCGATACGCATCGCCGTGATCGCACTCAGAAACGCCGCCGACGCCAGAATGAACACTAGCAGGGTTATCCGGCCCAGCCATTCCAGTCTTTCGCGCAATGTCATGGCACTGAGTCTCGAATTTCAGCTCCGAACCGTCAACGATTCCTCTGTGGAATTACTCTTCCTCGAGGGGCAGACTCCCGTCGGTCCCGGGGCGGACTGAAGTCCGCCTCGCTTTAGTAAGAACCAAGAATTGAAAACTGAGCAAATTGAACACTGCTCACTTCTTCAGTGGCGGCGCCGGATAATCCGGCAACTTGTCCTTGCTGGTATCCGCTCGCTTTACTTCCAGCTCGTCGAAGAGCAGCGATGGGCTGATGATCGTCGTTGGCGCACCGCCGACCCGGTTGCTCACCAGCGGATCATTGCCCACGGCGATCAAATCGCTTCGCAGCGCGCGAATATCCAGTTCGCTGAAAACCGCGCCTCGCACCAATTCTTCATGCCCGTCGTTCGCATACACGCGATACAGCAGCCGCGGCGAATTGGCCGGGCCAAGCGTCTCTACACGATAGCCATAAGCCTTGCCCTGATCCGCGACCATCTGGATGACTCTTTTCTTCAACTCGCCGGGCGATTTCGCCTCGGAACTCTTCACCAGCAGCACACCAAGGCTGGGCCCGGGAAAAGATCCCGGCGCGGCCCGTCCGTGTCCATTCGAGGTAGAGAAGTCACGAATGGGTTGGCGGCCCAGCAGATAATTCGTCAGCATCCCGTTCTCGATCGTATCGACGGCTTGCGCTTTCACGCCTTCGCTGTCCACCGCATAACTCCCCACCAGGCTTTTTCCCTGAAAATCCTTTAGCGTCGGATCGTCCACAACCGACAGAAAATTCGGCAGCACGCGCGTCTTGTAACTCGTCGCGAATGCCCCGGTGGTCCGATTTGGTTTCCCAAGTGGAGGCTTTAGCCCCAGCACGTTCTGGCCGATCAAAGAGGCTACGATGTCGTTCCCCGCATCAGCTGCGAACAAAACTGGCCCGCGGTACTCTTCCTCAACGATTGGCGCTTGCCGCAAGGCCACCACCGTTTCCAGCATCTTCTTGGCCTCGCCCAACAGCGCGTCGCGCGTCGGCAATTCTTCCGGCCGTGCCACCATGAACGCCGGGCTCCGACTCAGCCGCATTCCGTCGGCCGCCTGCGCCGAACTGCTCAATTGCACGTTGTATGTCGTCTTTCCGCTCCGCGTGACGGTACCTTCCGAATTCACCAAATACTCGTTGATCGCCGAAAATCTCGCCGACGCGGTCACCGACTGCACGTCGGGATACTCCTTGTACAAACTTGTCACTTCCTCTAGAGTTCTCTTCCACGCCGCTTCGTCGATTTTCAGGGACGCCGTCGGCTCTATGGCAATCATTTGCGGCGCCTTCGCGAAGTCGTCCACGGGATTCGGGTCAGCGCTGAATTGCTTCATCGCCGCCTGTTTCTCGGCCAGTGCCTGGCCCGCGGCCTTATAAGCGTCATCCGTTGCCAGCCAGATCTGGTGGCGCAAGGCGATCGGATCGTTGTCCAGCGGCAAGATGCTGGACTCGCCCTGGCCCCTGCCGAAATAACTGTCTTGCTTGTAATCGCCGATGCGCACTACCACTCGCAGGACCCGAACGTGCATGTGCTGGTTTTCGCGCAAGGCTCCGAAAGCCGCCTCGGCTCCAATATCCTCGAGTTCGTTCACGCGGTACTCGATGTAGTACGGCGTCTGCACCTGATCCATTTTGAGCTGCGTCTTGGACCGGTCTAATTCCGTCAACAGCGCTTCGAGCAACCCATCGCCTTTCGCCGCCGCATGTGCCGCGACCATGGCCGCGTCCGGGGACGGTGGCGATCCCGTTGACGTTGCCCGGCTTGGCGTGGCGCCCAGCGCCAGCGAAGCCGCAATGGCAATTCCCGTCAATCGTTGGTAAGTACCCAAAGCCGTCGGCAGATGAAGACCCTTCATGGTTTCACCCCCGGCATCGCTTGCGCATCTTTGGCAACACCAGCATCTTCAAATCCCGGTGGCGCGAGTAATGGCGGGCGCTCATGTTCATGCGCGCGCTTCTGCACCTCCATCTCGGAGAAGAGCATCGACGGAGCCACGGCCGCGACCGGCACCTGCCCGCTCTCCGCGCCACATACGCCGTTGAATACGCGCGGCTGATCTCCGGTTGTCAAGATCCGCGTCAGCGCCGCCAGCGGCGTACCCACGATGTCCACGCCGCGCACCAATTCATCTGGACGTCCGTCGGCGTACACCTTGTAAACAAGTACCGGCAGCACCTGGAAGGCCTGCGGTAGCGCCCGCGTCGTCAGCGTAAACCCACCCTGAATATCGTCGAAGTACAAGCCGTAGGGTTTCCCCTGCTTCTTCGCTTCATCAATCAGATGTTGTCGCATTTCCGACTCGGGAACGGTTTGCGTTGATGTCACGATCAGGTTCCCTTGGCGTCCCGTTGGCATCCGTCCAGGCTGGTTTCGCCCATGTCCATTGGATTGGTCAAAATTCTTGACCGGCATCCGCGACATCAGAAAGTTCTTTAGCACTCCGTCCTTGATCACCTCCACGCGCTGCGACGGTTCGCCCTCATTGTCAAAGTCATAGGTGCCGGCCAGCTTCACCCCGGCCATCTCGTGTACCGTCGGGTCGTCGATCACGCTCAGGAATTTTGGCAGCACTTCCTGCCCGATCTTCTTCGTGAATGTCTGTCCTTCTTCTTCATCGCGCTGTCGGTGGCCTTCTAATCGGTGGCCCAGCACTTCATGGAAAAAGACCGCCGCGGCGCGTCCACTCAATACCGCCGGTCCATCATATGGCTCTGCCACCGGTGCCTTGCGCAGCGCGCTCAAATCCGCCGCCATTTTCTCGATCTTGCCGATCAGTTCCGTTTCGCTCGGCAAACCACTCGCTGCCGGTGCCTGGAAAGTTTCAACCCGTAACAAGTCCATGCCGTCCTCGGCGCGCGTCTGCGCTTCCATGATCAATCGAGCAGAGGTACTGGGCGCCACGATCGCGCTTCCCTCGCTCGAAACCATCCGCGCGTTCGAGCGCTGGAGCTGCATCATGACCGTCGCGAAGTACACTTCCGGGTATTTCCGGAACACCCCGGAAAGTCTTTTGATTTCGCCTTCCCATGCCGGGCGGTCGAATGGCGCAGCCGGCTGCACCTCACCGATGTGCGTCTGCGGCTTCTCCTTGGAGAAATCCGGTGATTTATCTTCCTCCTCAGCGCGAACCGCCGTGTTGGTGCGCACGTTCAGCAACGATGGCACGGCGCGCTTGTATTCGCGATCCGTCAGCTCCCACAAGACGCGCGCGATGGCGTCCTGGTCGTTTCCGAGCGGCAGGCTGCCGGAATTCACTCCGCTCGGTCGGCTCTGTCCGTGCGTGTTGTCCAGTTCCGGTAAGCCCACTCGCATGTTCACGTCCGCGAAGCGCCTTTGGGCAACGGTGTCGGTCAGCAGACTGCCGTATGCGCCCACCAGAACGACAAAATCTTGGTCGTACACCGTATAACTCAAGTAGTAAGGCGGCTGTTCAGCTTTGCCAAGCTCGGCAGTCGCTCGGGTGATCTCGTTTTGCATTGCTTTCAGGACGGGATCGCCCGCCGTACTTGCCGGACTTGGTGTCGGCGTGGACTTATCGGCCGCAGCCCGCGCACCAGACACTCCCGCAAGCTGTGCGATCAGCATCCAGCCTGCTGCGGTGCGCAGCAATTCCTTCCCGCGGAAACGCACCATTCCGCGTCTTGCTGAGGATTCAGAGATCTTCATGTGAGGTGAGCTCCCGTTACTACAGTGCGCCAAAGGCTGTTCGCTTTTAAGTGCAAGCTGCAAACTTCAAGTATGTCCTAGTGGTTTGCGGCGCGCAATCAGGTGTCGCCAAAGCGTTCACCGCTTTTCAATCGCGCGCCGTTGGCAAAATCAGTTGCCTTTACCCGCTTGCGGCCCTCCAGTTTAACGATGCTGACGCGCAAAACGGTTGCGTCGCCGCACCACACGAACAATCCATTCTCTTCGCCGAGCAAAGTTCCGGGCGCACCGCCGCCCACGCCCCTGGGCATGCCAACGAGCCCCGCGTTCGACACCGGCTCGGCCCAGACCTGGCAGGGCTGCCCGCGAAACATGGTGTAAGCCCCCGGCCACGGCGCAAATCCGCGCATCCGGTTGTAAATCTCTATCGCTGGGCGCTTCCAATCGATGCGTCCGTCTTCCTTCTTCAGCAGCGGCGCGTAGCTGGCTTCCGCGTGGTTCTGAGGTTTTGGGGCGATGGTTCCGGCGGCCAAACCGCGCAAGGTCTCTGCCATGAGTGGTGCGCCGGACTCGGACATGCGCGCCGCGAGTTCGGGTGCAGTTTCTTTTGCGCCAATCTCGATTTCGCGCTGCAACAGGGTTTCCCCAGTATCCATGCCCGCGTCGATGCGCATCGTGGTCACACCGGTTCGCGTATCGCCGTTCACGATGGCCCAATTTATAGGCGCCGCGCCTCGGTACTTGGGGAGCAGGGAAGCGTGCAAATTGATCCAGCCAAGTTTCGGAACCGGCAGCAATCTTGCCGGGATAATTTGGCCGTAGGCGATGATCACCACGCAATCGGGAGCGAGTTTCTGCAGAAGCGTCTCGGCTTCGGGCGACCGTATCTTTTCCGGCTGATGGACCGCGAGATTCGCGGCTAGCGCTGCTTCCTTTACCGGCGAAAAGGAGATTTCCTGCCCACGTCCCCGCGGCCGGTCCGGCTGGGTGATTACACGAATCACTTCAAATTCGGATTGTGCGAGAAGATGTTGGAGTGTGGGAACCGCGAAGGAGGGCGTGCCGCAAAAAACGATTCGCATCCTTAAACCTGCAATTCTCACCATGCACGACCTTGGGAGTGAATTTCTCTTGTACGGGCGCACCGCTTTTCTAGTGGTGTGCCCCACTCTCGGTTGGCGTTTACTCTGACCGGTCGTGGAAAGTGGAGGTCCTGCCGGCTCCGACACTTACCACTCGCCCTGTTTCCTGAGTTTCTTGATTTTCCGCCTGATCAGGTCGCGCTTCAGCATGCTGAGGTGCTGCAAAAACAGGATTCCGTTGAGGTGATCGATTTCATGGCAAAACGCGCGCGCCAGCAGGTTTTCACCGCGAATTTCAAACGCCTCACCCTTAGCGTTCTGTGCCTTGATGGTCACAAATTGCGGCCGCAGCACGTATCCGCGGAACCCCGGAATTGACAGGCAGCCCTCTTCTTCCCGAACTTCGCCTTCCGCGTGAACGATCTCCGGATTCGCCAGCACGATCTTGGCTTCGGGATTCTTTCCCGCCGTTACGTCCACCACCGCGATCCGCACGCTCAATCCGATTTGCGGCGCCGCCAGTCCCACGCCCTGCGCCGCGTACATCGAGGCGAACATATCCTCGACGAGTTGCTCCAGCTCCGCGTCGAATTTCCTGACGGGCGCGCCCGGCTTCTCCAGGATGGCGTCGCCGTACTTGACGATCGCATAGATCTTGCGCGCGGGAGACGGTGTTTGCTGCGTCTCGGTGGCCGCCGGGGCCCGTGCGTCAGAACTCGTCGATTTGTTGGACATAATTGTCGAAATTCCGTCGCATCTCAGCGAGCGAGTCTCCCCCAAATTTTTGCAGAAAAGCATCCGCCAGCACAAGGGCAACCATGGCTTCCCCGGCCACCGCGCCGGCCGGCACCACGCACCAATCGGATCGCTCGTAGGCGGCCTTTACCGGTTCCTTCGTCACCATGTCCGTGGTGTGCAGCGGTTGGCGCAACGTCGAAATGGGTTTCAAGTAGCCTCGCACGACCACGTCTTCGCCATTGGTGATGCCACCTTCCAGTCCCCCAGCGCGGTTCGTCGAGCGCCGAAACCGCCTCATCGATTTTTCGTAAAAAATCTCATCCTGCACTTCGCTTCCGAAGGAGCCCGCCCCCGCCACGCCTCCTCCGATCTCCACCGCTTTCACCGCTTGCACGCTCATCAGTGCCTGCGCCAGCCGCCCATCCAGCTTCTCGTCCCATTGCGCATGACTGCCCAGCCCCACGGGAACATTGTGCGCGACAATTTCAAAAATCCCGCCCACGGTGTCGCCCGCCTTGAGCACTGCGTCAACTTCCGCTTTCATTTTTTCTTGTACGGCGGCGTTGATGCATCGCAACGGAGAATCCAGGTCTGCGCTCACCGCTTGAATCTTCTTCCAAGTGGCTGGTTTTTCCAGACGCACATGCCCCACCTGAATCGTGTGACTCGCGATCTCCGTGCTGAATTCGCGCAAAAGCAGTTTTGCAAACGCGCCCGCCGCCACGCGTGCCGCGGTTTCGCGGGCGGAGGCTCGCTCCAGAACATAGCGCGCATCGTGGTAGTTGAATTTCTGCGACCCCGCAAGATCGGCATGGCCGGGGCGAGGTGCGACGAGCTTGCGCATGCTGGGATCTTCTTCCGCGGCCTCCACCGGCAGCATCTTCTCCCAATTGACCCAGTCGCGATTTTCAATCCGCAAGGCAATCGGCGCCCCGATAGTCTTCCCGTGGCGAACTCCGGCAAACACATCGGCAGTGTCCTTTTCGATCTTCTGCCGCCCGCCGCGCCCATAACCAAGCTGGCGGCGGCGCAACTGGTGATTGATAAACTTCACGTCAATCGGGAGTTGCGCGGGCAACCCAGAAATAAACGCTAGCAGCGCTTGACCGTGCGACTCACCCGCGGTGAAAAAGCGAAGCATCCGGTTCATTCCCGCGCACAAATTTGCGCGCGATGGATTCAAAAACAGCTGCAAAACAAACAGTGTAGCCGCCGCTGCGCTCTGCGTCCAGCGTGCCTCCCAGGCTCGCCTGCGTTCGCCCGGTCTTAACCACGAGACCGTCCGCCGAGCCGTTGGAGATTGCCCCTAGCCATTGCAGCGCGGTGACCATCGACTCCTTGAAGTGTCCATAGAACGGCACCAGGCGGAATTGGGCGACGTTCGCGGAGTCTGCTGGACTTGGGAACCCGCCGGGGCTGAACTGCGTAAAGTATGAAGAGGTGTTCAATGCAAAACCTGTCCGGCAATTTTCGGTACGCCCTACGACAGTTCTGGCTGTCGCCTGTTTTTACCGTAGCGGCGGTATTGACCCTGGCATTGGGAATCGGCGGGACCACCGCAATATTTACCTTGATCGATGCGGTGATGCTCCGCTCGTTGCCGGTTTCCGATCCCGGCAGGCTCTACCGAGTCGGCGAAGGCGACGAATGCTGCGTAGAAGGGGGTCCTCAGGACCGCTGGGGAATGTTTTCCTTTCCCTTGTACCAGCGGCTGAAGGCCGAAACTCCGGAGTTCGAGGAAGTGACCGCTTTCCAGGCGGGGCGCTGGCGACTGAGCGTGCGGCGTCAGGGCGTCGAATCGGCTGCCAGACCTCTGCGCGCGGAGTACGTCACCGGCAGTTATTTCTCAACCCTTGGAGTGCGGGCCTTCGGCGGACGCGTGTTTACGACGGATGACGACAAGCCTGCTGCCCCTCCAGTCGCGGTGCTCAGCCACCGTGTATGGCAAACCGCATATGCATCCGATACTTCAGTAGTGGGTTCAACATTCGTCGCCGAGGGCCATCCGTTGACCGTAATCGGTGTCGCACCTGCCGGGTTTTTCGGCGAGACGCTGGAAAGCGATCCTCCCGATATCTGGGTCCCCCTTCAACAAGAACCCCTGATTAATGCCGAACGCAGTCTGCTGCATCAGCCTGTGTCTGCCTGGCTGCGCATGATCGGCCGATTGCGTCCGGGAGCTTCGATTGACGGAATGGCTCCGCGCCTCACCGGTCTGCTACGCCAGTGGCTGCAGAACGATTCCGGGTATCCTGCCAACTTCATGCCGGATGTCATCCGCATGCTTCCCAAGCAGGTTGTCGAGGTGATACCGGCCGGAGCGGGCGTGGCCGTGATGAAAGAGGAGTACAGCCGCAGCCTGCAGATCCTGCTCTCCGTGTGCGGTCTGGTGCTGCTGATCGCCTGTGCCAATGTAGCGAACCTGCTGCTGGCTCGCGGCGTAGCGCGTCGTGCGCAAACTGCAGTGCGATTGGCGGTGGGCGCAACACCCTGGCAAATCGTTGCGCAAGCGCTCACGGAAAGCGTCCTGCTCGCCGTCGGCGGTGGCATTGTAGGGCTTCTGGTGGCCACGGCAGCGGCACGGTTGCTGCTTTCCCTTGCGTTTCACAGCTCACATTTTCTTCCCATCAGCACCACACCGTCGCTCATGGTATTGGCGTTTGCCTTCGGATTGGCGCTGGTGACAGGAATCATTTTCGGGGCGGTTCCCGCGTGGATTGCTACGTGTACCGACCCCGCGGAAGCACTCCGCGGCGCGGGCCGCGGCACTACAGATCATTCTTCCTTCGTCCGCAAAGCTCTGCTGGTTGTGCAGGCCACCTTGTCGGTTGTCCTGGTCGCCGGTGCGACCATGTTGGCGCGCAGCCTAAACAAGCTCGAACATCAGGATTTCGGGTATCAGGTCGAAGGGCGTGTTGTGGTGGATATGAACAATCCTCCAGCCAGCTACACGCAGCCCAAGTTAGCGGCGCTCTACCGCCAGTTTGAAGAAGAGCTCAATGGCCTGCCCGGGGTGCAGGGCTCCGGGCTGGCGCTTTATAACCCGCTCACCGACAACTGGGGCGAACTCATCATGGTAGCCGGGCATCCTGCGGCCAAGCTCAACGAGGAAGCAGGCGCGTCGTGGGACCGCGTGAGCGTCAACTATCTTCAGAATTTTGGCATGCCGATTTTGCGTGGGCGAGTGTTTACCTCAGCGGACAACGAAACCGCGGCGCCGGTGGCCATTGTCAATGAGGCTTTCGTAAAGCGCTTTTTCAAAAGCGGCGAAGATCCGCTGGATCAGCACTTCGGCCTCGATTTGCCCGAATATGCCGGGACATTCCGGATCGTCGGCGTCGTGCGCGATGCCAAGTTTGCCGGCTGGGGCTTGAGTCGGCCGGCGCGTCCGATGTTCTACGTCCCGCTGGCCCAAAACGTCGTCTACCCTGACGAGTTGATGAAGAAAATCGAGCTGCGCTCGCACTTTATCGGCGGAATTATGCTGGTAACCAAGATGTCTCCCGGCACGCTCGAAGCGCTGCTCACCAGGATGCTGGCGGACTTGGATCCCAACTTGACCATCAACAGCATCAGGACCATGCAGCAGCAGATTGATCTTTCCTTTGATCAGGAGCGCGCCGTAGCCAGCCTGGCCGGCATGTTCGGGATTGTGGCTCTCGTGCTGGCGGCTGTGGGGCTGTACGGTGTTACGGCCTATAGCGTTGCCCAGCGAACCAATGAAATCGGCGTTCGCATGGCTCTTGGCGCTGGTCGCCCGAAAGTGATTCAACTCGTGCTGCGCGGGGCCTTCAAGCGAGTGTTGCTTGGATTGATCCTGGGACTGCCCCTGGCGGTTGGCGCCGGGCGATTAATCTCCGCCCAGCTGTACGGCGTTTCCTCCTGGGACCCGCTCGCGCTGACTGTGGCCGCGGGGGCGCTGGCGATCTGCTCCTTTTTTGCGGCGATCATTCCCGCGAACCGCGCCGCTTCCATCTCGCCCATGAACGCACTGCGAATTGAGTAGCGCCGGCGGTAGGCCGTATCAGTCCGGCTGGCGCCCCGTTGGTCAGCCTACCTTAAATCTCCGATTCGCCCGTTCTGGCACTAGCTCAGACTGCCCCGACCGAAGTAAACTCCCCGCTCGTGAAAGAAATCGGATTCGGAGGCTCTGTGCCGATAGTGAAGCGAATCACGCTAGTGCCGCGCCCAGTTGTCCTTTTTTTCTTCGCTGGTTCGTTGGCGGCTTTCCTGGCGATGACTGGCGCTCTCTCGGGAGCGCACCAGGAGCAAGAGCACGTCAAACCAATACCGCCGCCGGCCACACCGCTGCCGCCCGAGGCGCAATCTCGCGATGTCGCGCGATTTTCGTTCATCGCGTACGGCGACACCCGCGGTCGCCGCGATGGGGTCGCCATTCAGTACGAACATTCGCTCGTCGTGGATTCGATGATCGCCCAGGTCAAGAGGCTCCAAACCACAAAGTACCCCGTGCGTTTCGTTCTGCAGTCGGGCGATGCCGTGGTGAACGGCCAGGATACTCAACAGTGGAATATCAGCTTTGTGCCGGTGATCAGTCGCCTGACGACGGAGGGTGGCGTGCCGTACTTTCTTGTACCGGGAAATCATGAAGCGACCGACTCTCCGGCGGGCCTGCGAAACTATCTGGATGCACTGTCAGCACTAATACCTCCGGAGGGATCGCCGCGTCGCATGCCGGGGCATACAACATACTCGTTTGGGTATGGGAACACGTTCGTGGTGGGCCTGGATGCCAATACTGCAGGAGACGACAAACAGTACCAGTGGGTGACGAGCCAACTCGAAGGGCTTGATCGAGATCGCTACGTCAACGTGATCGTGTTTTGTCACCAAGCCCCGTTCTCTTCAGGTCCGCATGGCGGGGCCAAGCTGGAACAGCCCACCGTGGATCTGCGGGCGCGCTACATGCCGCTCTTTAACGCGCACCATGTCCGCGCGGTATTCTCCGGGCACGAGCATCTTTTCGAGCACTGGGTAGAACGCTATACCGATGCCAGCGGACCCCACCGCATGGACCTGGTGGTTTCAGGCGGTGGCGGAGCGCCGATCTATGCCTATTCAGGGGAACCCGATCTTCACGACTACCTGAAAGCCAATGAGGCAAGTAAAGTCACGCTCCAACATCTAGTTAAGCCCAGTGTCGAGCGCGGACTGAACCCCTATCATTTCGTCATTGTCCGCGTGGACGGCGAAAAGCTCGACATAGAAGTGTTCGGCGTGGACGTGGGCAGCGGCTTTCAGCCCTACCGAAGCAACAACGTGGAGCTGCAGGATCCATAACGACGCTGTCGCGTTGTATGTCGCTGTCGGCATTGGGCTGACAGCTGTTGCCCTCCTCCCTCGTATCGTGCAAACCATTCCGTTCACACTTTCACGAAACAAAAGTCAGACCGACCTCGTTTCTACTTCCAGAAGCCCTGCAGCCGCGGTTGTGTACCTGAGAGGGGTGTCCAATGATGAGCTTCTGGCAAGATGTCCGTTATGGATTGCGTGTACTGGCGAAGAATCCCGGTTTCACCGCGATCGCCGTCCTGACGCTCGCGCTGGGAATCGGAGCCAACACCGCCTTGTTCTCTGTCGTCAACGGCGTGCTCCTCAATCCACTGCCGTTCCCGAGCCCCGACGAACTGGTCGCCGTCTACACCAAGTCTCCGACCTTCCAGGAAAGTTCCGTCTCCTATCCCAACTTCCTCGACTGGCAAAAAGACAGCCACTCCTTCGCTTCCTTGTGTGCCTTCCGGTCCGACGATTTCAATATGACCGGCGCCGGCGAACCGGACCGCGTTCACACGCACATGATTTCGGCGGAGTTTTTCACCGCCCTCGGCATGCAGCCGCTTCTCGGTCGCGCATTTGGCCCCGAGGAAGACAAAGCTGGCGCCGGCCCCGTGGCCATCCTCAGCGACGGGCTTTGGAATCGCAAATTTGGCTCCGCGCAGGACGTTTTGGGAAAGAACATCACGCTGAACGGCAAAGCCTACACGATTATTGGCGTCGCTCCCGGTCACATCACAGGGCTGAGCAACACGGATATTTTCGTGCCCATCGGTCAGTGGAACGATCCCACGTTTCGCGACCGGCGCATCAGCATGGGCATGAACTCGATCGGCAGGCTGAAAGCGGGCGTCAACCTCGATCAAGCCCGCGCCGAAATGAGCCGCATTGCTGAGAACTTGGCCGTAGCTTATCCCGAAGCGAACAAAGGCTCGGGCATCACCTTGATCCCTCTCAAGACCGACGTCGTCGGCAACGTGAAGGGAATTCTGCTCGTGCTGCTCGGCGCGGTCAGCTTTGTGCTCTTGATCGCGTGCGCCAACGTTGCCAATTTGCTTCTCGCGCGTTCGACGGGCCGGGCCCGCGAATTTGCGATTCGCGTCGCACTCGGAGCCAATCCCGCGCGAGTGATTCGCCAGTTGCTTACGGAGAGCATCCTGCTCGGCATTGCCGGCGGTTGTATCGGACTCGTCTTGGCAAAGTTGGGCGTGCGCGTTCTGGTTGCCGCTTTGGCAGGCAGCTTGCCGCGCTCGGAGGGGATCGCGCTCGACGGCCACGTGCTCTTCTATACGCTGGGCATCTCCGTCTTGACCGGCATTGTGTTTGGGTTGATTCCCGCGCTCAAGACGCTGCGGCCCGATACTCACGAGACCTTGAAGGAAGGCGGCCGCGGGTCGAGCGGCGCGCGTCATGGCACCCAAAGCGTTTTCATCGTCGTCGAGATGGCTATGGCGGTGGTCCTTCTGATCGGCGCAGGACTGATGATTCGCACGGTCTCAGCGCTGGGCAACATCAATCCTGGCTTTGATCCGCACAATGTCCTCACGTTCAGTATCTCGTCGACTTCCAACGCGGCTTTGACGCCCGACCAGCTTCGAACCATGTACCGCGAGACCCTGCGGCAATTGGAGAGCATTCAGGGTGTAGAAACGGTCTCCCTGACGGGCGGGTCGCTGCCCATGACCGGAGATTCCGAAATTCCTTTCTGGCTCGAAGGGCAACCCAAGCCGGCAAATGATAACGACATGCCTTTCGCGCTCTTTTATCTTGTCAATTCGGGCTACCACCAGGCTATGCGCATTCCCGTGGAGCGCGGTCGCACATTCACGGGCCAGGACAACGAGCACGGACCCGCGGTGGCGCTAATTGATGCCAGTTTCGCGCGCAAGTATTTTCCGAATCAGGATCCCATCGGAAAACATCTCAATCTCGGACTGTTCGATACTCAGCCGGAGATCGTCGGCGTTGTCGGTCACGTCGAACATTGGGGTTTGGGTTCGCGGGAACATCAGAATTTGCAAGCCCAACTCTATCTGCCGATCTGGCAGGTGCCCGACAGATTCTGGCCGTTACTCGCGAACGGCGGACAATATGTCGCCCGCACCGCTAGCACTACCGGAGACATCGCTAGCGCTATTCGACACGGCGCCGAGAAAGTGACGAGCAGCGCGGTTCTCTACGATGTCCGGCCGATGGAAGAAATCGTGGCCCGCTCAATCTCCACGCAACGGATGACCATGTTTCTGCTCGGCATATTTTCTGCACTCGCTCTCGTTCTTTCCGCGGTTGGCATTTATGGTGTGATCTCCTATCTGACTGGCCAGCGCACCCACGAGATTGGAGTTCGTGTGGCGCTCGGCGCGTCCGACGGCGACGTCTTGCGAATGGTGTTAGGACAAGGATTAGAAATTACGCTGATGGGTGTGGCCATCGGACTTGCTGCTGCCTTTGGATTGACGCGGCTCATCACCACGCTGATTTATGGAGTGCGGACAACCGATCCAATCACGTTCCTAAGCGTGGCCATTCTGCTTTCGGGTGTGGCTCTCTTTGCTTGTTATCTTCCGGCGCGCCGCGCGATGCGTGTAGATCCTATCGTCGCGCTTAGGTACGAATAAATCATGGGTCTTCGAACCACAACGAACCATGAAAGAAGTGTCAAAGAGTTGCTGAAATCTAAGGGTTTACGCCTTCCTTCTAGGATCTAGGGAATGACGGCTGTCTCGAATCACCAGGAAAATAGCCTCAACGGACTCATTGAAATTGAAGGAACGGGTTGCGCCTATTTCCTGAGGAATAAAAGTGCGCGACCGGGTGGCTATTCAAAGCGCAGCGCGATGACCGGGCTAACGCGCGTGGCCGGTATCCGGCAGGCCAGCGTGACCACCGCGAGCAGAAGCGCGGCGACGGCCGCGTAGGTTGCCGGGTCGTTCGGAGTGACGCCGTAGAACAGATCCGCCAGAAGGCGTGTCCCCGCGAACGCGGCAACCAAGCTGGCGAGCAAGCCGATCCCGACGGTGCCGAGACCCTGGCGCAGGATCATTTTTAGAATGTCGCCCGGCGTGGCTCCGATGGCCATGCCAATCTAATCGGGGCGACCATTGCATCGCCACTCGCGTTACCGGCAACTATTTTTCGATGCTCGGCGTCCATCCGGCGCTCGGCCGCCTGATCGGTCCCACGGAAGGACAAACTCCCTGGGTAAGGTGGTGGCCCGGGAAAAAGCGGCGGTTGCCAGCTACAGAGATGTCATCGGTTTCCTTGCTTCCTCGCGCGAGCAAAGCCAGCCGCAACTCGTTGAAATCACTCGAAACGAAGGCGGGATGGTCTTTCCTCGTGGCGGCAGGAGGCCGATGTGGAGTTGCCGAGGCTGATCGCTGACACAGGCCGATCGCTGACTTGACGTGTCCTTGCCACACGGTTAGGCTTTTGTTGTAGTCGTGCCGAGAAGTCCGTCGCGGAAAGCCGACACGAACAGGTACTCGTGGCAGACACCCCTCTTCAGGTCACCGGCCGCCAGGCAAAACAGGAAGAAGCTGCCTCCGTGGCTGAGGTATTGGGGGATGCGGCCAAACGAGCGGTGGCCGCCGTTCAGGACTACGCGTTTCTCTCCGGGCAAGCACTGGCCAACATCTTCACAAGTCCGCACTACGTTCAAGACACTCTGGAACAGATGGATTTTATCGGTGCCGGTTCGCTGCCCATCATCCTATTGTCGGGGTTCTTTATCGGCGCGGTCATGGTGCTGCAAACCGGATCGCAATTTATCCGTTTTGGGCAGACATCGCTGACCGGAGACGTCGTCGCCATTGCCCTGGTGCGCGAGCTAGGGCCGGCTTTTACGGGTTTGCTCGTAACCGGCCGCTGCGCGACTGGGATTGCATCGGAGCTGGGGTCGATGCTGGTGACGGAGCAGGTGGACGCCATGCGCGCGATGGGGACGGATCCGGGCCGCAAGCTGGTCGCGCCTCGCTTGCTGGCCGCACTGCTCATGCTGCCGCTATTGACGGCGATAATGGATTTCATCGGTCTGCTGGGAGGATGCGCCGCGTCCGTTTTTTCATTGCGCTTGAGCGCGGTGGAATTCTGGCGGCGCGCGATTGATGCCTTGGATTTCGCGGACTTGATGCAAGGATTTACAAAGCCGGTGGTATTCGGTTTCATTATAGCCACGATCGGGTGTTACAAAGGACTCACGGTGCGCGGAGGCACGCAGGGCGTGGGGCGCGCCACCACGTCGGCGGCAGTCGTGGGCTCAGTGCTGATCATCGTGGCGGACGCGTTTTTGACGAAACTTTCGCTGTATCTCTCCAACAAAATCTTCTGATGCCAAGGCCCGGCCGTTTGAATCTCTAGGCACGTTTCCTTTCCGACAAGCAGCGGATTTGCCGCTATAATCACGAACTAGTTCTATGAGCATACCGGAAAGAGAGGCGTCAGCGTTCGAGCCGGCCATAACGTTCGAGGACGTGTGGATGGGCTTCGACGAGGGCCCTGTCTTGCGCGGAGTGACGTTCCAGGTGCAGCAGCGGGAAACGCTAATTCTCTTGGGTGAGACGGGAACGGGAAAAACCCTTACATTGAAGATGGCTGCCGGGCTGCTGACTCCGAACGGGGGGAGCGTCATCGTGCTCGGGAATGAAGTCTCCGAGATGAAAGAGAGAGAGTTGCTGGCGTTTCGCCATAAGATTGGATTTGTGTTTCAGGAAGGAGCGCTTTTTGATTCGATGTCGGTGGCAGACAATGTGGCCTACCGGCTTCGCGAAAACCACGTTCCCCAGGAAGAAATCGACCAGCGTGTACGCGAAGTGCTGCAATTCGTAGAGCTGGAGCACACGCTCGAGCAGTTCCCATCGGAATTGTCCGGGGGCATGAGACGGCGCGTTTCGATTGCCAGGGCGCTGATCAACCACCCGCCCATCGTGCTGTACGATTCGCCGACGGCGGGACTGGACCCGATAACGTCACAGACCATCATTACGCTGATTCTGCGCCTTCGCGATGTGTACGGAGTAACGGCCCTGCTCGCCACGCATCGTTTGCAGGACGGTTTTGCGCTGGCGAATTTTCATTTCGATCCGCAAGCCAAGCGGGTCGTTCCAAACGCGCATAATGGCATCGCGGCGGGCGCGAACTCGGCCAGAACGCGGTTCTTGGTCTACCGGGATGGTGGTATTTATTTCGAAGGCGAACCTGGAGAGATCGCAAACTCCGAAGACCCCTATCTCAAGCGTTTTCTGGTCTGATTTTGGAGTAGTCTGTTTCACGGTAGCGAGGGAGGAAGCAGCGATGGCGAATCGAAAACAACTCACGTGGACGGAATTGCGAGTTGGCCTCTTCGTGCTGGTGGGTCTCTTCGTGCTCGCGGCGGGTATTTTTTATGTGACCGGCGGAGGGAATTTCCTGAGCCCCAAATACCGGCTGAAGACCTATCTGCCGGAAGTAGCGGGCTTGTCGGATGGGGCGCCGGTGCGCGTGGACGGGGTGGAAGTCGGAAACGTGGAATCGATCCGGCTGTTGCCGCGGACCCCAGGCAAGGGGCCGGGGAAAAACAAGAACATCGAAGTGGTAATGCGTGTGGATAAGCGATATCAGGATGACATTTTGACGGACTCCGCCGCCAGCCTGGTGACGGAAGGGCTGCTGGGCAATCGCTACGTAAACATCACACGAGGTTTCACTGGAGCGCCATTGAAAGAAGACGGGGAGATCACCGGGGCGGAAGAGAAAGCCATGAAAGAAGTAGTGGAGCGGAGCGCAGAGGTGCTGGGAAACCTCAATGCGCTCTCGGACGACGTGCGACAACTGATCCAGGGCGTGAAGGAAGGGAAAGGCTCGCTGGGGAAATTATTGACGGACGAGCAAGCGTACCACCACTTGAACAGCATTCTCGCCAAGGGCGACGTAATGCTGACAGATATTCAGGCGGGCCAAGGCACGCTGGGAAAACTGGTGGCGTCGGACGAGATGTACACGAAAGTGGACCAGGGTTTGGACAATGTGAATGTGATTCTGGCGGACGTGCGGGCGCAGAAGGGGACGATCGGAAAACTGATGTATGACCCGACGCTCTACGACCAGGCCAAACAAGCGATCACCAACGGCAATGCGATGATTGGAGACGCGCGCGCCGGAAAAGGAACGTTGGGGAAACTGGCCACGGACGACACTCTTTACAACAAATTGCGCGACACGAGTTCGAACCTGGCAACCGCGTCGGCGAAGTTGAATGACAACACGACGACGGCAGGGAAACTCTTCTCCGACGCGAAGTTGTACGACAACCTGGCGGGATTGACCGGGGATATGCGGCTGTTGATTGGAGATTTCCGGCAGAATCCGAAGAAATTCTTGCACATTAAGATCACTCTTTTCTGACCAGGCCCGGAAAAATCTTTCTAAGCGCCGTTCTCAATGGTCTGGGTTCTTTAGCATCTGCCAACCTGGTGCGCTTTGCCGGAAATGGCGCGGTGTGTTGTAATGCCCCTGTAACAGTGCGGGACTAGTCTTTGTGAATTGAGCAGCTTCTGCTAACGAGAATCATGGAAAATCTGGATGTAACGCAGAAGGCGCCGCGAACCGAGCCGACGAAATCCACCCTTCCGCAACCGGGCCGGCCGATTCCCAGCCGCGCGTATCCGGGCGCATTGATTGTGGTTGAAGGAACTGACGGGTCGGGCAAAAGCACGCAACTGTATTTGCTCAAGCGCTGGTTGGAAATTGGCGGATTCCGTTTACATTTCACGGAATGGAATTCATCGCCGCTGGTGAAATCCGCCACGCGGCGAGGAAAACAGCGGCGGTTGCTGACGCCGACGACATTTTCGCTGCTGCACGCGGCCGATTTTGCGGACCGTTGTGAGCGGCAGATCATGCCGTTGCTTCAGGGTGACTATCTAGTCCTTGCTGATCGCTACATTTACACGGCGTTTGCGAGGGATGCGGCGCGGGGCTGCCCGGCGAGATGGCTGCGAAATTTGTACCGCTTCGCGCCAATTCCGGACATTACGTTTTATTTCCGCGCGCCGCTGGAGGTGGCCGTACACCGCATCCTGAGCGGGCGTCCGAAACTGAAATACTACGAAGCGGGCATGGATTTGGGGATGTCGTACGACCGCGCGGAGAGTTTCCGATTGTTTCAGGCGCGGATTATGGAGGAGTACGACAAGATGGTGGACACCGACAATTTCGTCGTACTGGACGCCACCCTTGCCGTGAATAAGCTGCAAAAACAGATGCGCGACATCGTGGCGTCAAAAATCGATCTCAAGCGCTTCGCTCCACGCCTTCAGGAGTCGGAGTGACCATGCCGGACCAGGAACAAGAGAAAACGCCAGGAGCGGTTCCAGCAGGGGAAACGCCCCTGGCAACGCCTCCGGTGGCTGCGGCCAAAGCGGTTGCGGCCGCCGAAGAAGTGTCGTCCCAATATTTTTTTGGCGAGCCGCTGGTCGGATTCGATCCCAGCGAAATAACCGGCAGCCTGGTCGTAATTGAAGGCATGGACGGGTCGGGGCGGTCGACGCAGATTGCTCTATTGCAGGAGTGGCTGGAATCGGAGGGGTTTGCGGTGCAGACGAGCGGGCTGCGCCGTTCGAATCTGGTGGGACGCGACATCGATGAACTTCTTGCCAAGAACGCCGCGACGCGGCTGACGCTGGCGCTGATGTACGCAACGGATTTCTTCGATCAGGTGGAACACCGTATTCTGCCGGCGCTGCGATCCGGCACCATTGTGCTGGCGGATCGTTTCATCTTCACGCTCATCGCGCGGGGCGTGGTGCGGGGCATCAATCGCGATTACATGAGCGGGCTCTACGCCATGGCCTTGCGGCCGCACCTGACTTTCTGGCTGAACGTGCGGCCAGAGACGGCCTTCGGACGGGAATTCAAGAAAGCGCAGGCCATCAATTATTGGGAAGCGGGACGGGACATGTCGCTTTCCCACGATCTCTACTGGTCTTTCATTCGCTATCAGACGATGATCAAGCGCGAGTTCGAAGTCATGGCCAAGAAACATAGTTTCCTCGAACTGGACGGCGAGGCCAGCGTTCCCGCCGTGAACAAGCAGCTGCGGCAGCGCATCGGCGAGCAATTGGGAATTCGCGCGACGAAGTACACTCCATCCGCCGCGCTAGCCCACCTCTGGCGGTAGCTCCTGGAATGTCCGAGCCGGTTCATATCGCAGCCATTGATGCCGGTTCGAACGCCGTGCGCCTGTCCGTGGCGCGCGCCTATTCCGCGCTGGATATCGAACCCGTCCACGTAGAACGCTACCCGCTACGTCTTGGAGAAAGCGTTTTCGTGCGTCCCCGCTTTAGCGAAGAGATATTCAAGAAAGCCGCGAAGGCCTTCCGGCATTTTCGCGAATTGATGGATGACTTCGGGGTGACGCGATATCGCGCGGTAGCGACGAGCGCCACGCGTGAAGCGCGAAACCGCAAGGTGTTTGTGCGCCGCATCAAACAGAAATCGGGAATCACGCTGGAAGTGATCAATGCGGCTGAGGAGTCGCGTCTCGGCCGGGAAGCAGTATGGGCCGCGCTCGGACCGGAGGCGCCACCCCGCTGCATCGTGGATCTAGGTGGTGGAAGCCTGGAGATCAGCATCCTGCGCGATCGCACCGTGGAGCAAGGCGCGCAATTGGCGGTAGGCACGGTGCGGCTGATGACCACTCTGGAACTCCCCGGAGTGATTCGTCTGGCGGAAGCGGAGCAGGTGCGGCGGTACGTACGCGCGCTGCTGGAGTCGAAACTAGTGCCGCGCCCGAATTTGGGGGAGAGCATCGCGGTGGCGCTGGGTGGGAACGCGGAAACGCTGGCGAATGTCGCTCCGGGGCCGCGTCAACACGGCCTGCCAACGATGGAATTGTCGCTCTTGCGGGTGCGCTTGCCGGACATTCTCAGGCGAGACGTGCGGGAACGCATGAAAGCCTATGCGGTGCGGCGTGACCGTGCCGACGTGATGGGCGTCGCTGCCATCACGTTTCTTACCCTGGGGCGTTACCTGAACTTGCGCACATTTGCGCTCCCCGGCGTCGGCGTGCGAGAAGGGCTGTTACAGGAGATTGCCCGGGAAGCCTTCTCGCGCAAGGAACCCCACCGGTACAACGCCGCGGCGCGCCAGTTGCTCGTGGGCACGCGCAGTTTTGCGCGGCGGATGGGATACGAGCAACAGCATGCGGAACACGTCCGAGAACTGAGTATCCAACTATTTGATCAGTTGCAGGCGGTGCATCATTTGCCGGCGCATGCGCGTGTGCTGCTGGAGGCCGGGGCACTCCTGCACGACACCGGGCACATGATCAGTCACCGCGGGCATCACAAGCATGGGGAGTACCTGGCCCTGAATGGCGATATCGCGGGGCTAGAAGGCCGCGACCGAGCCGTGGCGGCGGCACTGGTGCGCTATCACAATCGAAAGTCGGAGCCTGCTGGGCATCACACCGCTTATTCCTCGCTGAACAACGCGGACCAACGCGTCACACGGAGACTTGCGGCGATACTGCGGATCGCCGAGGCTCTGGATCATTCTCACCGGCAGCGCGTGTTGAAGATCCGCGCTTCCTTTCAGCGCGGCGCGGTGGGATTGCAGGTGCACGCTAGCGGCGATGCTAGGGAAGACCTGCGAGACGCTCATCGCAGCGCGGAGCTGTTTGAGAAGGAATTCCACGTGAGGCTCTATTTCCGCCAGTCGTCGGCAGAGTGAATTGCCGGGCCGCAAAAGCGCGCTTTGTCGAGGATTCGTTGAATCGAAGGACAAAAGGATGCAGCTTTACATTGTTCGCCATGGGATCGCCATTGCCCGTGAGGACCCCAAATGTCCTCCCGACCCGGAACGGTATCTGACCGAGGCGGGCATCGAGAAGACCAAACAGGTAGCTAAAGGAGTGGCGGCGCTCGGTGTGACGGGTGATCTGTTCCTTTCAAGTCCGTACGTGCGCGCTACCGAGACCGCGCAAATTTTTGCCAGTGCGCTCGGGTACGCCAAACAGAAGATTCGGCGGACGGACTTGCTGTTGCCGGGAGCAGAGCCGTCCCTTCTATTTCGCGAACTGGCGAAGGACAAGCAAGCGCCCATGGTCTTTCTCTTTGGCCATGCTCCGCAACTCGATGAGGTCATCGCTACGGCGCTTGGCTCTAGAAAGCCTCTGACGGCGATGAAAAAAGCGGGGGTGGCTTTCGTGGAGCTCAGGCGCATTTCTCCGCCGATTGGCGAACTCGTGTGGCTTGCCACATCTAAGTTGCTGCGGCGAGCAGGGAAGTAAACCAACAATTCAGATACCTAGCTTTATTTCTCCGGTGAGATGATTGCGAATCAAGGTGCGGAAGAGACGTAAATCCGCGGTGTCCGCGAAGCCGTGGAGGGGAAGGGCAAAATAGAGTTTCATCCACGGGAGCACTTGAATCAAGCGGCCGTCGGGGGCGGCGGCGCAACGGCGAGGACTGGCGCGGATAGATTAAGAAGGAAAACCAGGTCTCTTTAACGCGGCGGATGCCGGGCCAGGCAATCTGCATGGAAACATCGAGGCGGATCATTTCGACGCCCGCGGGAGAAAAAACGAAGCGGACCGGCGGTTCGGAAAGGACTGCTTCTGCCTGGCGGCGAGCCTGGAGGAGCGGAGCGACGGCCCACCATACCACCCAGGCGACGCGAAACCAGAAAGCGACACCAGGGGCAAAATTTCTCCAGGGTGCGGCTCGTCGTTCAAGCATAGACAGGAATGTGGTTCGTGACGAAGAAGGTGCACAGGTAGTCATCCGGCGCGGCTGGGGTGCTCAATCGGAAGCGATGACCGAGAACTCGCGAGCTTGCCGGGGCGATAGGGCAACCACTGTTTCCGGCTTCGCGGTGGCCTTTACGACCAAGGGCATGCCGAGGCGATCTTCGAGAAGATGCTTGCCTGCAGCAAGCCGCGCGGCGGTTTCGAGATCATCCACTAGGCCAGGAACACGAAGTACGATCGCCTGGGCGGATTTTTCGGCTCTGATTCCTGCTCCGCTCTCCACACCGCTCTTGCGAAGCGCGCGCGCCAACCGCAAAACGCCGGCCAGGACGCGGACACTGTTCTGCTGCTCCGCCGAAAGCTTGGAAAAGGGACCGTCCTTCGCTCTTGGTTCGGCCCCGCGATGGTAACGGACCGCAAGAGCGAGCAACTCCCAATCTTCGTTGCTCCATCCGGGAGGAATCGTGAGACCAAGAAGGAACTTGCGCGCGGCTTTTTGAGGTGACTTGCCAGCGTCCGCATCGCCAACCCCGTGCAAGCGAGCCGCAAAAAGCAAAACCCGGCGAAGAGCGGAGTCGCTGAACGCGGGAGCAGAGCCAGCGCGTTTCAAGGCGTCGAAAAGGGCGACGGCGATACGGGAGGTTTGCGAGGTACGGCGCACATGGGGATCAACGGCGCGGGCCGTGGCGCGCAGGCGGGCCAGAGCGGCAGCTTCGATGCGGCCATTCGTGGGCAGCCCGGAACGCCAGATGTTCCAGAGGCTGGTCTTGCCGAGAGTGAGCCGGCGATAGGTTTCGATTCGATCGTTGCGTTCGCGTTTGATGCTTTCTTGCCAGAGTTTGAGACAGTCTTCGGTTTCGAGGAAGTCTGACTTCTTGACAACTTCTGCGAGGACGTCGAGGTCGTGAATCTCGCCGAGCATGTCCTGGAGACGCTTGAGATTGTCGCTCCAGGCGGCATAGTGCTCCGGGAGCAGGCTTTCGACCGTGTAGCGAAAACCCTTCAGTCCAATGCGCAAGGCATGCCAGGGTTTGGGTCTTTCGGTGCGCAGGGCCTTGGCGTGAAGCTCCCTGGTGCTTTCGAATCGTTCAAGAGCAAGGCATTCGGCGGCGAGACTCCCAACCGGCACCAGGCGGGCGCGCTGACTGAGAGTGCGGTCGAGGCGCTTCCAGGCCTTTTGGTCGAATCTGTCGGCCACGCGTAGCGCGTTTTCTCGCAGCTTGGGTTCGTTCGATTCGAACGCAGTTTGCAGATACTTGCGCACTGGGTCGGTTTCGGGAGCGAGTTTCTTTACCCACGCGTCCATCACTTGAGCATCGCGAAGTGTGCCTAGCCCGCGGAAGAGTTTGCGGACCACCTTGCGCATGGCGGGCCAGGCGGGATCGGGGTCCACCTCTTCCATCACCGCAGCGACCGACCGGCAGCGGCGAATGGCCACACGAAGATCATGGACGGCGTCTGCGTCGGGGGACGAGCGTACGCTTTCCAGCTCCTTAATGACGCGGTCTATCCAGAAGGAAAGGCCGTGGTGCTCCCGGTGGGAACCGGAGGGCATGGAAGTCACGGTAGCCATCTTGAGAATCCTGGTCGAGTGCCTTCGAATGTCCCTGGAAGGGACCCTATCGAAGGAGGGGTAGAGTACCTCGTGGGGAAGGCGGAGTCCAGTCGGGGGGCTGTGGAAGGGGGCTGTGGAAAAATCCGTGGGCAGGCGAGCCAGCAGGATCCCCGGGAGGAGACTCGGAATCGAATCTAGCCGAGATCCCTGCTAATACTTTCCTACTATTGTAGGTGCCCATCTTGAAAGTTAGAGTCTCGGGTCACCGGGGCTAAATGTCGGTCTCGTGCCGAACCGTTCGTTTCTTGTGCCCGGAAGGCTGCGCTTTGCGCGGCGTGAAATTTTTCTGGAGCGGCAAACCCTATGAGGCGATTCGGTGTACTTCTATTTCTCCTGGGGCTCGCGGTGCCCGGATTTGGCCAGAGCAACTACGCCGTTCTCACCGGTATCGTCACCGATTCGCAGCATCTGCCTGTTGTGGGGGCCGCAGTCAAGCTGACGGCCGCGAGCACCGGTGCAATCCGCCGGGTCGTCACGAACCAACACGGACTCTTCGAGGCCCCAGCACTCCTGCCTGATGATTATGAACTGGAAGTCGCAGCCTCCGGCTTGGCTAGCGCAAAGCAGTCCTTGCGGCTGGAGGTGGGCCAGAAACTTGCTGTAGACATCACGCTGAGGGTTGGTTCCGTCACTGAAGGAGTAGAAGTCACGGCCGGGAGAGAAGTTTTGCAAACCACCGACGCCAGCGTCGGAGAGGTCGTCGAGCCCACATCCATTCGCGAATTGCCGCTCAATGGGCGCATGTTGATTGACCTCGTGCTGACTGTGCCCGGAGCCCACGTCGGTTTTGGAGCACAGACGGGATCCACAAATCCTCTTTACTGGCGTCCCGGGCAGCGCTCCGCCGTAGTCATCGGTGGCAGCCGCCCGAACGCGAACTTTTTCTTGCTGGACGGCGCCACCAACACCGATCCGACATTCAACACGCAGAACCTGAGCCCTTCTCCCGATGCGGTCAAAGAGTTTCAAGTGGAAACGAGCAGCTACACCGCCGATATGGGAGGCGCGGGCGGTGGCCAGATCAATATCGTCACCCATTCCGGCTCCGGCCAATACCACGGAACAATTTACGAATTTCTCCGCAACGGCGCAATGGATGCCAGCACTTTCGCGTCCATGGGCAACAATCACCTGGTGCAAAATAATTTCGGCGCCTCGTTCGGCGGCCCGCTGATCGGAAAGAAGACCTTTTTCTTCGTCAATTATGAGGGCTTGCGCCTTGCGCAGGCAGACGCCCAGATTCTGACTGTCCCCACGCAGGACGAAATCAAGGGTCACTTCAGCACCAACAATGTCAAAATCTACGACCCCACCGGTGCGGTGAGTAATCCAAATTACAACCCGAGTTTGCCGACCGGGCCCTCGAATTTCCCGTATAAGCGCTCCCAGTTTCCCAACAATCAGATTCCGCCCGGCCGGATCAATCCTCTTCTCGAAAGCTTTTTACTGAAATACCTGCCTCAGCCTAACATGATGATGATGGGGGGCGATGCGGATTCGAACAATTATCTCGACGTGCGCACCGAAAACCACATTCAGGATCAGGGCACGTTTCGCGCGGACCATAACTTCTCGAACGGCGACACCCTGCTGGCTCGCTACTCTGCCGGCGGTGAATATGGCTTTTCCCCGAGCAGTGGTATGACCTCTACAACGGAAAATTTGCCCGGCTTTGGCGTGAACTTCAACAACCTGTCCCAGCAAGCCGTCGGGTCGTGGAATCACATTTTTACGAGCAACAGAGTCAACACCGCGTCCCTCGCACTTTCGCGCCTTTCGATGGACCGCACCTCGCAGAATGACGGAGTCAACGACATCGTTAGCGCGCTGGGCATTCAGGGAATTGGGTTTGGAGGCAAGAACGCCTGGGGTTCCCCGTGGTTCGCCGTTCAGGGGTACACCGGAATCGGCGACACTTTTGCGGCAACACCCATGCATGCCTGGGACACGACGATCGAACTTCGGGATACCTATGCGTGGCAGCGCGGACGCCACGGCACGAAATTCGGCGCCGAATTCCATCGTTACATCTGGCCCATGTGGGGATTCTTCCAGAACCGCGGATACTACCAATACACCACCGGGTACACCACCGAATTTGGCTTCAATGACGGCAGCGGCTCCGGACTGGCCAGTATGCTGCTTGGCTTGCCCGCCGTGAAACAACGCCAGGCGGGTATACCGCAAATGGATTTGCGTGCCTGGGGAACGGCCGCGTTCGCCGAAGATAGTTGGCAGGTGACGCCCACGACTGCTCTCAACCTCGGACTCCGCTATGAATACACCAGCCCTCTCTACGACAAGCAGAACACAAACACCAACCTGATTTTCATCAACGGCGTTCCTTCCGTTTTCATCGGTGGGCAGTTGGGTTATCCGAGAGGGCTGATGTACGCCAATAAGCATAACTTTGCGCCGCGCTTGGGAATCGCCAAACACCTTCCAGGCGTCGGCCTCGTCTTCCACACGGCCTATGGAATCTTTTTTACGCCTGTAGATTTGAACACCTGGTGCAACCAGCGGCACAACGTCCCATATGTTTTTCCGGAGACGCAGCAAGCCGATAACTTCACGCCGCCGGCGGCGCTCTTCGACACCGGCATGAATTTCGGCACACCGGTTCTTGGCACGGGGGCTCTGACGCCCACCACGGTCAGTTTCACGGCTTTTGATTCGCACGCTCCCGCGCAGTACGTGCAGCAATGGAACGGCTCGGCGCAAAAGAGCTTTGGGCAAAACACCTCGCTTGAAGTTGGCTACATCGGCTCACGCGGTTTCCACCTGCAACGAGCGCACTTGATCAACAACACTCTTCCCGGGCCGGGCCCTTTTGGCCCGCGGCGCCCCTTCAAGACGCTCACTTTCGTGCCGGGCACAGTGTTGACGCCGAGCAGCACCACCGCAGTGGTGCAAAGTGAAACGTTCCCGGTCAGCACCATCAATTTGTTGGAGAACACCGCCCGGAGTTGGTACGACGCGGGCTACTTGAATGTCCGCCGCCGCTATTCGCATGGGTTCAGCGTTCTGGCCAACTACACCTTTGCCAAGAGTCTGACCAACGCTCCGGACTTCCGGTCGCCGATGGACGAAGCATCCATCCCACAAGACAACAGGAATCTCGGCGCCGAAAAAGGTCCAGGTTGCGACGTGAGGCACCGCTTCGCCCTGAGCAGCGTTTACAACATTCCCGCTTTCCGGCGGCAGGAATGGCTTCGCCTCATTTCCGAGGACTGGCATTTGTCGACCATCTACCAGGTCCAGTCGGGAATGCCGTTCACGATCTCCGTGTTCGGAGATACGGCGAACTCTGGGACCGTGTTAGGCGAGAATCCGATCCGGGCCAACGTTACCGGCCAGCCTATATTCGGCCCCGCCGCGCGCACCGCCGCGGAGTGGTTTAACCCCTCCGCATTTGCCGCGCCCCCGGCGTTCACATACGGCCATGCAGGCCGGAACTCCGTATATGGCCCGCCCATGCAAACCCTGGACTTCGCGTTGGCGCGAGCCTTCCGCTTCAGCGAGAGAGCTAATTTCCAGTTTCGTGCCGAAGCATTCAACGCGCTGAACAAGGTAAACCTGGGCACCCCGAACCGCTTCGTAAATACGCCGCAGTTCGGAACCATCACCATGGCGATGACGCCGGGACGCGAAATGCAGTTGAGCGCCAGGCTTTCGTTTTGAGATCCTGGGAATACGGGCAAGACCAAGTGACCCAGTGACCCAGTGACGTAACGCCTTGAGCGCAGTCCGCCGGCGTGCTATTTTGAATTGTTGCCCCGGAGTGGCGGAACTGGCAGACGCGCTGGACTCAAAAACGAATGTCTGTCGCTTTGTCAAACTTGCTCGCCGTTGCTCACGCAAATACAGTGCTTATCTTGCGCGTAGGACAATAAAGCCCTACGCCTTGCTCAAGGGTACTCATTCTTGCTCACGGAGAGGTTATAGATAAGCTAAAGAAGTGAAGCGGGACGCCGGGCGCTATCAACGTCGACACGCCCCTAACTCACACAGCGGAGGTAACTCGCTATGCAGGCTCCCGGTACTTTATCACCGCAACAAAGACTAGGCTCTGTAGACGCGTTCTAAGTCAAATCCTGGTGGATTGCTCGATGGGTCGAAAGTGATCTTGAAGTGTTCGAAGAAGCCGACTCGTCCCAGCAATCCAGCAAGCGGCAGCTGATCAGTAAATCCGGCTCGAATCTTGAATATATTTCCTAAGACATGCAAAGAGACTGTGTGTCGATATATCTTTGTCGGTACACCAGAAACTCCTACAGTTTCGTCCAGTTCCCCTTTTCGACATTTAGGCCAATGGCCTGTCCGATGCTGGAATGGAACAGGCAGAGAGAAGCGCCGGAGTCGATGACTGTTTCGAACTTCCTGCATGGAGGAGAGTGTTTTGCCGGATTGGATACTTGAACGGGCAGAGCTGCCGTCCAATCGTCCACGCCCTTGTGTCTTGGATAGTTTTTGTAGGCGAATCGCACGCCGCATTATACGGCAAATGGCAGCCAAGACTTGGGGGTCTTGAGGATGACCGAATCCTTATCGCCAGCGTCGTCGAGTTGCTTTGCTACTTCCTCGTAAGTTGCTCCTGCAGCGATAACGCGAGTTTCGTCCTCTGTCAGAGCAATCCAAGAATCGAGGGGAGCGCCACGCAAGGCCTCACTGCGAGGGGTATTTAGAATAGCAGACATGGCGTAATCTCCGACGTTCCTTAGATGCATGAGGCTATAGGGGAGGATATAGCCGAGTCAAGTTTAGCTTTCTTATGGTCACATTACGTCTTAGACGCGTCAATAGCACGCTCGTTTTGGCGTTGCTTCGCTTCGTTCCTCCTGATTCCCGTCCTGCTCAGATGTATCACCGTATGTCATCGTGGAGCAGGTTTTCGGCGTCATTGGCAACAACTGGTAACAATGGAAAGTGGGAAGACCAAGCAATGCGGCGTTCTAGAAGACTTTGATAGTCTTCGGGTACGGTGCATTTTCCTTTGGTTCTAAGGCAGCAAGGCTCCGGCAAATGGGTGATTGCACACACAGCATTTTCCCTCGATTGCATTTTCGATTCCTTGGTGTGTGACTTCAAGAGTCGTAGTGGTTTTGCAGTGGTAACAGTATCCCCGGACGAGCAACATAAGGCCCTCCAGACGCTTGAATGGTGCCCGAAGAGGGGGTCGAACCCACACGGCCTTGCGGCCACCGGATTTTGAGTCCGGCGCGTCTGCCAGTTCCGCCATTCGGGCACACTGCGAGAATAGCATCACCCCTGCGCTTTGTTCAACGCACTCTCGAATAGAAACATTTCGCTGCTCGGTGCTGGGCTGACCCCGGCTCCAGTTAGGTATATCAATTTGGTCCAAGCCTGGCTTTTTAGCCAGGGGAGAATGTCGTTCCCATGACTCAAACCGAACGACGCCTTGCCGAACCATTTGGCCTCAAAATTCCGCTTCGCGTCCGTATTACAGACTCTGCCGCTCCTTTGCAACGCATTTGCCTCTTTGCAAGGGCACTCCAGTGGACGAGATGCCAGAAGAAATCACACTTCGCCCGAATGGCTGCGGGTCATGTGGTGTCGCCGGTGCGCGGTCGCTTAGGATTGGTTTGGTAGCCACAGTAAGATTTGTGTATATGTCGTTGACTTACGGGATTCAACGCGCTTGCACGAGAGAAATGAGAAAGCCATATAACGTAGGGGAGAGCTATTGCGGGGACTTTTTCCAGGCGCGAAAAACTAACGGATGCAGATGCCTCTACTAGTATGGACAGTGAATGGAACGGAAGCCCTGTCCGTATCTACAACGATGCTACCTGTCTCGCGGAAGACGCCCTGTCGTTACTTCGTCTTGCTCGCTTGATCTTCCTTCCGGGACTCACTCCCGCGAGGGACTTTGAGAGGTGGGCGGGTCGAGGTTTCCTTCCAGGCTCGGTTGGGTGGTTTCGGTAGCGATACACCGATTTACTGTGATCGTCTTTCAGGTGTTCACCGGATGGACAATTACAGTGTTTTACGGCTGGACAGTTACTCTGAAGTAGTTAGTGTGCAATGCCATACCCGGATCGGCTTTCCCTCCTTGGGGAGGTACCTCTTGTAGGCCCCTAATTCATTGTGTCTCGGTTTACCTAAAAGACTGCGAACAAATGGAGGATCTATGAAAAGGCCACTAAAGTGCGTCACGGCGGCGCTCCTGGTACCCTTTGGGTTCGCGCTGCCTGCGGCAAGTGTCCATGCCCAATCCACTTTCCTATACACCAACAACAACGAGAGCCCAAATACTGTTAGCGCCTTCTCTGTTGGACTCGGCGGAACCTTAACAATGGTCCCGGGTTCGCCTTTCCTAACCGGGGGAGAAGGAAGTGGCCTCTACTCCGCTTCGAACACCGCTACGGTCACCGTTAGGAAAAAAATTCTTTATGTTTCCAACACCGGAACCAATAACATCAGCGGTTTTTCTATCAATACCACCACTGGAGCTTTGACGCCCGTTCCAGGCTCGCCGTTCGCGACGGGCGGATCAGGCAGTTTTTTTGGCATTTCGTTGGCAGTGACTCCCGATGGCAAATCCGTGTATGCCGGGAATGCTGGGTCCGGCGACATTTCGGCCTTCAGCGTTGGGTCGAATGGAGCGCTCACGCCTATCGCCGGCTCTCCTTTCTTTGTAGGGGATGCGCCGGACGGTATCAAGGTATCGCCCAACGGCAAGTTCTTGGGCGTTGCTCTACCGTTTTCAGACTCCGTGGCCATGTTCCGCATCGGCTCCAATGGTGCGCTCGCGTCCGTCCCTGGTTCGCCTTTCCCTCAGGGAGGTACTGGTGGTGCCGATGCGGCTAGTTACATGGATATGAGCTGCAAGTCTAATCTGCTCTTTGCCGCTATTTCTAACTCTACCGAAACCGAAGTGGGTGTATCAACCATTGCTTCCAGTGGCGCCTTAACCCCGATCGCAGGCTCTCCCTTTGCCTTCGTCCCTGGCGTCAATTCCGGTGTGGGTATACTCAGCCCCACGAACCAGTGGCTATTTGTCAGCAACCAGGACAGCAACACTATTACGTCGCTAGACGTAGGAGCGAATGGCGACCTGGCGCAGGTAAGTGGGTCGCCATTTCTCGATTCAGGAGCATTCGAACCCAACGGGATGGCCACGAATGCGGAAGGTACTTTGCTCTACGTAGCTAATGGTGACAATACGGTGACGGGCTTCAGCATCAACAGCAGCAACGGCTCTCTGTCTCCGGTGGCGGGTTCTCCTTTCCTCACAGGTGGCGCTGGTTTCTTGAGGTCTCTTACCACGTTCCCAGCTAAGCGGGTTGAGGGTGAGGGCGACGAGAATGGTGATGATGGGCATAAGGGTCACTTCCGTTTCGAGGCCGAACGTGAGTGCAAAGCTTCGAGCGGGATGGACTTTGAGGAAAGTGACGGCGGCAAAGGAATGAAAGGCAGCGTGAACGGTTATACCGCCGTAGGGAACACGGCCACTATCACAGGCGCAGGAACCCTGCTTGACGGTACCCCGGTCCACTACACCGCAATTGTTCTGGGCAATGCCCCGGTGATTGGAGCAAACCGCTTCGCCATTAGCTGGGTTACCTCCACAGGTTCAGTCTTCCACACGTCGGGAGCACTGACGGATGGCTATATCGTAGTTCACGCGCAGTAAGATACAACGGGAGTTGTTGTCAACTAAATCAGATAATCCGTTAACTGGCCAATCGCGACCTAACCGCTAAGTCTAGAAAAGACAGGTCGGTTGGCCGGTTAATGGACTATCTTTGACAAGAGGGCGTCTATTGAAGGGTCCTGTTTTCGGTTACCGCAAGGTCATTCAAATAGCCCCATAAACAGGACCCCATAATCGGCTGTGGTTCGTCCCTTCTCCGGGGCCAGTAGACTTACGCGGCATCTGACTCATCCGACCACCTCATGTCGGTCGTGGTGCCGGTTGGGGTTGTGAGCGTTCCGCTTGCTACCTGCAGCCGCTAGGCGCAACGTGCGCACCATTCTGGGAATTGCCCTGCGCCCATGAGCTCCTGAACGGAAACCCTTCTCCACCGACTCAGAGCAGCTAGCCAGTTTCATAAACCATGGGCGCCTGTGGGGGGGCTTGACAAGTCCCCGATGGGGCTGTACGTTCACCGTAAAATCTGGTGCCCGAAAGTCCCACTGTGCACAGCCTAGAGAATACTTGAGTCGGGGTGGAGGTACTCATGGATCGGATTCTGGTTTCCAGACGGTCTAGCCATTCATACCCAAGGCTGCAACTCGGCACCTGCGCACTAGCATTAGTGGTTCTTCTAGTTGCCGCCACACTCTCCGCTTCGCCTACTGGAAGCGTTGTCGGATCTGTGAAAGACCCCAGTGGCTCTATGGTGGTGGGCGCTAAGTTGACTCTCACCAACGTCGCCACTAACGCCAAAATAGAAGCTGTGAGCGACCACAATGGCGCGTTCCAATTTTTGCAACTGGCGCCAGCTGTCTACTCTCTCGTCGTGGAATCCCAGGGATTCAAAAAGCTCACGGAGCAGAGCATCCTGGTCCAGGTGGACCAGATCACGCACATGGATGTCGCCCTGGAGATCGGCAGTGTTAACCAGATAGTGGAAGTTGCCTCCGCTGCGACTCCGCTGCTGGAAACGGACAGAAGTACGCTTAGCAATGTGGTGGATAGCCAGGTTATATCAAACATGCCGCTGAACGCGCGCCAGTATCTGGACTTGGCTCTGCTAACCCCGGGCGTACTCCCGTCGTCGACCGGCACCCAGGGTGGCGGCTTCAATGTGGCGGGGGCGCGCTCTCAGTCCAACGTGTTCCTGCTCGACGGCGTCAGCATCATCGATACGCAAATCAACTCGGCGCTGGGTAACTTCCGGCTTACGGACGCGGTGCAGGAGTTCGCGGTGCAAACCAGCGTGGCCACGGCGGAGTTCGGACGCGGCACGGGCGGGCAGGTCAGCATTGTTACCAAGAGCGGCAGCAACCAGTTTCATGGCTCGGCATTCGAATATTTGCGCAATTCTGTGCTGGATGCCGCCGACTTTTTCACCAACAAGAATCATGGCACGAAAAACCCCCTGCACCGCAATCAGTATGGTGCGACAGTCGGCGGACCGGTCCTCAAAGACAAGATGTTCTTCTTTGGGTCTTACGAGGGCTTTCGCCAGATAGCTCCCACAGTCAGCAGCACGCGCGTACCAACGGATGCCGACATCGCGCTCGTCCCGGTCAACCAGAGGGATCCCATCTCTGTGGCATTGCTTAAGTACTGGCCGGCGCCCACCAACACAACAGCGCCGCTCGGGTCCAACAATTTCATCGCCAACGTAGGGTCCACGACATTCGACTGGACCGGACTCGCGAAGGTTGATTACAACTTTGGCGAAAAGGATCACCTTAGCGCTCGGTGGGCCGAATACAGCGGCACGACCTTTACGCCGGGCGCGCTGCCGACGCTGGGCGGTAACGGCAACCTGCCGGTAAGTCATTCTGACGTCATCGACTATTCGCACACCTTTTCGCCACGGTTGATGAATGAATTGCGTTTGGGCTTCTCCCGCAACCAGACCTTCATCACCGTGCAGGACTCCGCTTTTAACGCCTCGAAGATCTTTGTCGATTCGAGTGGAAATCCGCTTCCCGGCGTTGTCGATGCAAGCAAGAATCTGCTCGACTCCGGCTTGCCGACGATCAATGTCAGTGGAGGCTTTGCTCCCTTGGGAAGCACCAGCAACCTGCCACAAGGCCGCATAACCAACACATACGAGCTCTACGACAATATGTCGTTGATCGCGCCATTGGGCGCCTCCAAGCACTCCTGGCGCTGGGGCTACCATGTCCGCCGCGAAGACGCCCGACGATTCCTGGATGGATCCGCCCGTGGCAACTTCAGCTTCGTCAACTTCACCGACTTTCTTAGCGGCCACGCCAACACCGCGACGCTGCTCTTTGGCTCGACGCTTTGTTACTGGCAGCGGTATCCCTGGGATGCCTACTGGCAGGACACCTATAAGGTGAAAGACAATTTCACGCTGAACTATGGCGTGCGCTACGAATATCCTTCGGCAATCCATCAGGTGCGCAACCAAGCAACGAACTTTATCCCCGGCGTGGGGCCAGTGCTGCTGGGCACGAACAGAGTCCTAGCGATTGATACCACCAAGAGCGGCCCGGGTTCTCTCTTCTTTGCGCAGGCGCCCTTCACGCTTTCCGGCAGCGGTGTGAACTCCGATAAGAACAATTTCGCCCCCGTGCTTGGGCTTGCCTACACGCCACGGTTCGCGGGACGGTTGTTCGGTAAGGACGACACGGTCATTCGCGGCGGCTTCCGCATGGGTTACGACGAGATTTTCAACAACATACCGGCCAACATGGGGCTGAACGCGCCTTTCAATCTGACCACTACCCAGAACACCGGCACAAATGGCGGCAACAAATTCCCATGGGCCGTCGGTTTTAACCAAAATGTGCCTCTGGTCAAGAATATTGGCCTGCCCAACCAGGTTGGCTTGGTGGGTTTCAGCGCCGAAGATGAGAATATTCGCAGTTCTTATATCTATCAGTACAGCTTGGGAGTCCAGCGGAGATTGGGTACCGCCTTTTCGCTGGAGGTGGACTATCAAGGATCGACCGGCCACAAGCTGGGTCTGTTCGTGGACGTCAACCAGCCACGCGTGACCGTGAATGATCCCACCAGGCGCGGCAACCAGACGCCAAACGTGCAGACCTACCCATACCCATTCTTCGGCTCGGTCGGAACTGGCGAGGACATTGGCAACTCGGACTATCTCCAGCGGTGCATCCCTGAGTTGCTCCAGAGTCGGTGCATCCCTGAGTGTCAGCGGATCGATTTGTTCCTGACTTCCTCGAGGCTGAGTAGTCGGCGCTTCAAAGCGACGTTTCAACCACGCGACATATCGAGCAGTGTTCGTGTACGTGATCGAGTTGCCCGTAGGGCCTGGCCATCGCCTGTTGGGCTGGAACAACGGTGTGAACCGGCAGATTTTTGGAAGTTGGGAGATCTCGGGCATCACCACGCTTCAAACCGGCACACCGTTCACGGTGTTTAACAGTTCGCAGGACTTCAGCGGCTTCAATCAGTTCAATGACCGGCCGGACATCATCGGAACCGGATCACTGCATCAGGATAACCGGAATCCGGACGCAGCTTTCGATAAGACGCACTTCTCCAGCACTCCGCCGACCGGGCGAGATGGCACCTCGGGACGCAACCAATACTACGGCCCCGGCTTGGCCAACTACAATTTTGCAGTTTCCAAGACTTTCCCCCTGGGCACCGAAAGAGTCCATCTGCGATTCCGTGCGGACTTCTTCAATCTCTTCAACCACACGAACTTCGCTAACCCGATAGGGAGTCAGAGCAGCGGGAACTTCGGTAAGATGACGGCGACGGTGGGTAGCGCCACGGCTACTGCCGTTGGCACTACTGCAGGCGCAGTGGGTGGCGGACCGCGCGTGATCCAGGGGGCCTTGCGGGTGGAGTTTTAATTCTTTGTCAGGGGGAATTGTTTTGCCTTGATCCGGCCAGTCAGGGAAGCCAGCCTTGTGGGACGGCGCCAAAGAAGCCGTATATTGCCCACCTAGGCAAAGCCGGCCAGTATTTGGGGTTTGGTCTCCTCTTCGATTCAAGATAGCGTTCGAGAATCCGGTACCTGAGGAAGAAAAAAGAAAGAATGTGTTTCCAGCATTCAAACGGTTTAATATAGGCCCGCCCGGGCTTTGAGACGGGTTGCTTTGGATCACTATTTCAAAAGTAGCGGAACCCAGAAGGAGCCTCATGCGACGCTTGCGTTCATTGTACCTCTTCGTTTTTGCTCTAGGCACGGTTCCGGGCTGTGGCAGCTCCGCCGCCGATACGCCCAGCGCGCTTCCCGTGCGAGTGTATCTGCACAAGAATTGGAAGATTCAGTCGTCGTGTGAGGTTAAGGCTAGCGGGGAGCAAATTTCCTTGGCCGGCTTTGACGCCAAGGGCTGGCACACGGCCGGCGTGCCGGCCACCGTGGTGGGCGCGCTGGTCGCGGACAAGACCTATCCCGACGTGAACTATGGAACAAATCTGAAATCCCTTCCAGGGATGAATTATTCCGATAAACAACTTTTTGCCAATCAGGAAATGCCGGACGGGAGTCCGTTTCGGTGCTCGTGGTGGTATCGCACGGAGTTCACCCTGCCTGCAGGAGAGGCGAAGAAAACGGAGTGGCTGAATTTTCTGGGCATCAACTACCGGGCGAACATCTGGATCAACGGACACAAGGTGGAAGATGCCAGCGATATCGCAGGCACCTACCGCACCTACGAATTCAATGTAAGCAAGTTCTTGAAGCCGGGGAAAGCGAATGCGCTGGCGGTCGAGGTGTTCGCTCCAGGGAAAGCTGATCTGGGGATCACTTGGGTGGATTGGAATCCCACGCCTCCCGACAAGGACATGGGGATTTGGAAGGAAGTATTCCTGACGTCGAGCGGGGATGTGACGGTGCGGAATCCGTTCGTGGCCTCCCAGCTGGATGCGGAATACAAGACCGCCGAGCTGACCATCAGCGGGGAAGTGCGCAACGTTTCGAATGAACGCGTGAAGGGCCTGCTGCGCGCGGAAGTCGAGGGGATCGAACTGCAACAGGCTGTGGAATTGAGTGACGGTGAATCGAAGATCGTGAAATTTGCGCCGGAACGATTTGCAAAACTGAAATTGGCGCATCCACGGCTGTGGTGGCCCTATCAGATGGGCACGCCGAATCTTTATAGGGCGAAGCTTTCGTTCGAGATCGGCAAGCAGGTTTCGGACGCGACCAGCGTGACCTTTGGCATTCGCGAGGTTGTCTCGGAGCTGACGGACAAGAGATACCGGTTATTCCAGGTCAACGGGAGAAAAGTGCTGATCCGCGGGGCGGCTTGGGCGCCGGATCTTCTTTTCCGGTGGTCCTCGGAAAGGCTAGATTCGGATCTGGCATACGTGCGGGACATGGGTATGAACACCATCCGACTGGAAGGGCGGCTGGACCGCGACGAATTATTTGAGAAAACGGACCGGCTCGGGATTCTAGTCATGCCAGGATGGACGTGTTGCGATGCCTGGGAGCGATGGGACAACTGGACGAGCGATCAGAGCAGAGTAGCGGCCGCTTCGCTGCACGACCAAATCATCCGGCTGCGAAATCATCCGAGCGTCTTTGTGTGGCTGAACGGCAGCGACAACCCACCACCGGTTAACGTCGAGAAAATGTATTTGGACATCGAGAAAGAATTGCAGTGGCCAAATCCGATCGTGTCGTCCGCTTCGGAACAAAAGGCCGCCATCAGCGGAGAATCGGGCGTAAAAATGACCGGTCCCTACGAGTATGTGCCCCCGGTGTACTGGCTGGCGGACACGGAAGCAGGTGGCGCCTACGGCTACAACACGGAGACAAGTCCGGGGCCGGCGATTCCGCCACGGGAATCAGTGGAGAAATTCATCCCTAAGGATCATCTTTGGCCGATCGATGAAGTCTGGAATTATCACGCGGGCGGAGAGCGCTTCACGACGGTCAATGTATTTACAGAAGGCCTAAACCGCCGCTACGGGCAGGCCTCATCGCTCGATGATTACGAGCGCAAGGCGCAAGCAATGACCTACGACGGGCAGCGTGCCATGTTCGAAGCGTACGCGCGGAACAAATACACGGCTACGGGCGTGATTCAGTGGATGCTGAACAACGCGTGGCCTTCCCTGATCTGGCACCTCTACGATTACTACTTGGTGCCGGCGGGCGGATACTTCGGCACAAAGAAAGCCTGCGAACTGGTCCATGTGCAGTATTCCTATGATGACAACTCCGTTGCGGTGATCAACGGGAAGTATGAACCGCTCGAAAGAACGAAAGTCAGCGCGAAGATCTACAACATCGATGCGCAGGAAAAAGCTTCCCGCCAGGCCACACTTGATTTGGGGGCGGACAGCAGCACCAAGGCGTTCGATCTGCCCAAGCCGGATGGACTGACGTCAACGTATTTCCTGAAACTAGAGCTCCATGACGCGGAGGGAAAGCCAATCAGCGAGAATTTTTATTGGTTGTCGACAAAACCAGACATGCTGGAC
>MNIJ01000186.1 GCA_001919715.1 Acidobacteria bacterium 13_1_20CM_58_21 | reverse complement strand
TCGCCCCGCGCATCGGGATTGCCTGGAAGCCGCAGAAGCAGACGGTGGTCAGAACGGGCTACGGAATCAATTACAACCTGGCGCAATTTGGGAGCATGATTCAGAACTTCGCGTTTCAACCGCCGTTTGCGAACACCGCGACGAACACCACGGATGTCAACGGTCTCATTGGCACGACCAGCCGCTTGACCATCACGGAGGGATTCCCCAATTCCGGAAGCGCGGTGACCAACAACTTTGCCGTCAACCCAAACTATCGTCTTGGCTACGTGCAGATCTGGAATGTCGATCTACAGCGCGAGTTTCCTGGTGGGGTGGTGATGAACGCGGGCTACAACGGTGCCAAGGGAACGCGGCTGGATACCGAGCGGGCGCTGGTGATCTCCGGCGGCCAGCCATTTATTTACGAATCCTCGGAGGGAAATTCGATCTTGCATGCGGGCTCCGTGCGCGTGCGCAAGCGTATGGCCAAAGGGCTGGGGCTCGGAGCGCAGTATGTGTTTTCGAAGTCCATCGACGACGCTTCATCGATCGGAGGCGGGGGCAGTGTTGTGGCGCAAGATCCATTTGACATCTCCCTAGACCGCGGGCTTTCCAGCTTCGACCAGCGGCACAAGTTCACGGGAAACTGGATTCTCGATCTGCCATTCGGTGAAAACCGGCGGTTTGTTACCAAGGGTGCCGGGAGCCACATTCTCGGGGGATGGCAGTGGAGCGGTGACGTAACGGTTGGTTCCGGACTGTACTTCACACCACGGGTGCTAGGGGGAGGGCTGGACATCGGCCGGGGCGTGAGCGGGTCGCTTCGCGCCAACGTCGTCGCGGGACAATCCGTCTCGGTGAGCGATCCGACCGTGCTCAAGTGGTTCAATACAGCCGCGTTCTGCGCCCCCAGCGCCCCCTGTGTGAACCCGAATGGTTCCAACTTTGGCGACGCGGGACGAAATATTATCGAGGGGCCGGGACAAGTTTCGATGAACATGTCTCTCGACAAGACCATCACCATCAAAGAATCCCGCGCACTTGACCTGCGCATCTCGGCGAACAATGTCTTTAATATCGTGCACTTCACCTCCATCAATACGGTTGTAAATTCATCCACGTACGGGGAGGTCACGGGGACGGGCGGCATGCGGCGGGTTACATTGCTGGCGCGCTTCCGGTTCTGAAGAAAGATGAATATGCCGCTTCCTGGAAAAATATTTTCGCTCTTCACCGTTGCGGGGCTGTTGTTACAAGCGGCAGCGCCAGTAATAGCCCAGCAGAGCGGACAAGCGGGAATCAATGAGGCACGCATTCGGGTTTCGAGCGAACTCGTGCTGGTGAATGTCGTCGCGCACGACAAGAAGGGGAACCTCGTTCGGGACTTGAAAAAAGGAGATTTCACGCTCCTGGAAGATGGGAAAAAGCAGGAGATTGCCACTTTCGATTTCGAGAATGTAGACGAACTGGCGACCGCCGGCCCGGCGGAGGCGGCCGTATCCGGTGTTGCCGGGGGGGCGCTGCTCAGTGCTAGAAAACAGGCCGAGCCGTCGCTGGACGCGCGCGACCGGCGATTGATTTTGCTCTTTTTTGATTTTTCGGCCATGGATCCGGAACAGATTGACCGCTCCGTCGATGCGGCGAAGAAATTCGTTGATACCAAGATGCAGCCCGCCGATTTGATGGCGCTCGTGTCGCTGGCCACGAACATGCGTGTGGACCTGGATTTCACGGATGACAAGACCAAGTTGCGGGCGGCGCTGACCGCATTCCATTCCGGACAGGGCCAGGGCTTCGACAACGGCATCACGGGAAGCGCGGAGGGGGCGGCAGAAACGAGCGGAGCGTTTTCCGCTGACGACACCGATTTCAACACCTTCAACGCCGACCGCAAGCTGCTGGCGCTGCAGTCGCTGATGCAGGCGCTTGGCAAACTCCCGCAGAAAAAGAGCCTCATCTATTTCAGCAACGGAATCAGCCAGTCGGGGGCGGACAACCAATCGGCGCTGCGCGCCACGACCGCGGCGGCGGTGAAAGCCAACGTATCGATCTATTCTTTGGATATCCGCGGCCTGCAGGCCTTCCCTCCGGGAGGAGAAGCACAAGCGGCCAGCTTGCACGGGCAATCGGCTTATTCGGGCCAGTCCGTGCTGAACGATCTGAGTGGAAACGCCGCTTCGCAGGAAACGCTGGCAACCCTTTCGTCGGACACGGGCGGCAAGGCGTTTTTCGATTCGAATGATTTCGGCGGCGTATTTTCCCAAGTTCAGAAGGACAGTTCCGCATATTACGTGCTCGGCTTTACGAGCAATAATCCGCTGAAGGACGGAAGATTCCGCCGGCTGAAAGTGCAGGTCAACCGCACCGACCTGAAACTCGATTTTCGCGCGGGTTACTACGCGGGACGAGATTTCGAACACTTGAACCGCGCCGACCGCGAGCAGCAGCTGGTGGACGAGCTGGACACACAACTGCCGCGGGTCGACGTGCCTCTTTATGCCGGAGCAGCGTATTTCCGGCAGGACGACGCCCACTATTATCTCGCGGTTGCCCTCGTGATTCCCGGCTCGCAGATACCGTTTGTAACCGAAAAGGAAAAGGATAACGCGACCATCGACATCATCGGCGAAGCTCTGGAAGGCGGGAAGCTGCGTGTTGGGCAATTGCGCGACACCGTGAAGCTGGCCGTCGAGAGCACGCAGCAGGTCCGCCGCAAGAACGTGCAGTACAACACCGGCTTCGTACTGGCTCCCGGCAGCTACCACCTGAAATTTATCGTCCGCGAGAATCAGTCAGGCCGGATGGGCTCTTTCGAAACGGACGTGCAAATCCCCGACCTGCGCAAGACGCCGCTAAAAATGAGCTCGGTGGTACTGAGCAGCCTGCGCGCTCCCGTGGCGAACAAGAAAAACGGAGCGAATCCACTGGTTCGCGACCAGCTGGAACTTGTTCCGAACATTACGCATGTCTTCGCGCCCGACCAGCATCTCTATTTGCAGTACGAAGTGTACGATGCGGCAAAAGGAAAAAATCCGGCACCCCTAGGGGCCAATGTCCAGAACCGCACGGCCAAGCCAGCCAAGGATAGCATCCGCGTTTTCACCAACATCGAGTTTTTGCAAGGTGCTACAAAGATTTACGAATCCAAGCCGGTGGTGGCGAACGAGGTGACCGCTCTGGACCGCAAGGCGGTCATTTTCCAGATGGATTTGCCGCTCGAGGCTTTGAAGCCGGGGCTATACCTGTGCCAAGTGAACGTGATTGACGACGTGGCGGGAAGCTTTTCCTTCCCTCGCTTGCCCCTGCTGATCCGCGAATCGGCACCGAACAAGCCTGCGGAGAGAGGCCATTCAAAATAAGAGACTTACTGTAGGATCAGTCGCCGGCGGCGGCACTTCGAGACACTTCGCGAGACATTTCGACCGATTCGGCCAAACCCCGGCGCATCGGCCCCAAGACGAAGGCCGGCACTTGGCGCTCGGGAGTCAGCGACACGTTGGTTGCTTTTCGGGGGAATTCCGTGCGGCGGTCCAGCCGCAACCCTGCTTCTTTCAGAAACTCAGCTGAAAATCCCATGTCTTCGGCGCGATCCACACCCCAAAACCAGAGCTTCTCTTCCTGACGCTGGAGGAAATCCAGAGCCTCTTCGAGTTTTTTCATGGCGCGATCGAAGGATGAGGCCAGATAGTAGATGCCCAGTGTCCAGGCGTGCCGGTGGTAGTGGACCTGGATGCGCACGCAGTATTTCCCCGATTGGTTGCGGTCGATGCTGCAGCGATAGTCGTTGCGGGCGGAGGAAGTGCGGGCGGTCATGTTGGTATCACCAATCCGTGGAGTGCTGGCGCTGGGTGGCCATGATTGCTCTGCTCCGAATTCTCCGGTGTTAGCCCCGGAACCCCAGACCACAGCGTTGCAGGTCGAATCCCGTTTCAAGGAGGACCGCTATAGGATATCGGGACGCGCGTGGAAACACAAGCGCACCGTTCCAGTTAGATAACGAGTTTATTTTGTGTAACTTAGACTAACCAAGAGTGCCGAAGCTCTTAAGTCTTTCGGGCATGAGCTTCAGTTTGCCTTCCTGTTTTAAGCGCGTGTCCAAGGACGTCCGAAAGGCCTCAAAGGCAAGGCTCCGCTTGGACTGCAGGAGCTCTTCGGTCAACTGCTTCTTTTGCTTGTCGAAATCGGCCGGGTTGGATTCTGTTTTTTCGGCCACGCGATAGACCAGCCAGCTCTGTCCCAGGCTCAAGGGGGCGGGCACGTCGCCCGTTTTCAGATGGAAGGCTACGGCGACCTGCTTGCCGCTCGCCGCGCCCGGGATGGACCCATCGTGCGCAAAGGGATCGCTCGTTTTCGGCTCCAGGCCGAGAGCTCGGGCTGCGGCATCGAATTTCTCGCCGGCCTTGGCGCGCCTGGCTAGTTCCTCCGCTTTACTCTTGGCCATCTCGGCGGATTTTTCTCTCTTGAGATCGGCAATGACACGGTCGCGGATTTCTTCGAGCGAACCCTGGTGTGCCGGCTGGATGGACTTCACGGACAGAACCACGTAGCCGCGATCGGTACGAACCGGCGGGTTCAGCTCACCGGTCCGCAAAAGGAAGATCGCATTCTTGGCGTCCTGCGAATTTGCGAGCTCCAACAGAGGATCTGTCGCGCTGATGGGCCGCGTTTCGCCCACCACCAGGTGATGTTGTTTGGCCAGATCGTCCAGGGAGATCTTGTTGGACTGGCGGATGGCAGCGGACAACTGGTCCGACGTGTCGCCAGCCAGCTTATCGGCTCGCGAGAGCAGGAGCGGCATGCGCAGCGATTCCTTCACCTCATCGAACGGCTTGGTGTGAGCGTTCTCTTTTTCCAGTACCTTGATTATGTAGATGCCAATCTGCGTGCGGACCAAGTCAGAGATAGAACCCACGGGCAGGCTGAAGGCCACCTTTTCGTATTCGGGCAAGGCCTGTCCCTGCACGATCCAGCCAATGTCGCCCCCCTTGTCCTTGGCGGCGTCCTCGGAGTATTTTTTGGCCAGCTCCTCGAACTTTCCGCCCTTCTTGACCTGTTTTAAAACGTCCTCGGCCTTCTTCCTGATCTCCTCGACTTCGGCGTCCGTCCTTCCACCGGTCATAAAGAGAATGTGTTCCAGGTGCACGCGGTTCGGCACCTCATACTGCTGAATGTTGGCCTGATATTGCAGCTTGAGCACGTCATCGGAAATCGGGATGTTCTGGCGGAGCTGATTTACATCCACAAGCGCGTAGCGCGCCACACGCCGTTCGGGGACCTGATATTTCGACCTGTTCTTTTCGTAGGCCGCGCGAATCTCCGCCTCATCCGGGGAAATCTTGCTCTCCAGGTCTTCCGGCTTGATCAGCGCATAGTCCAGCTTGACTTTTTCATTCTTGTAGCGGAACTCCTCTTGAAGTTCCGTTGGCCCCACGCTGACCCCGTCGGTCACCAGCTTGCGGAATTTTTCCTCAAGCAGGCCCTGACGGATCAGCTCTTCGAACACCGGCACGGTCAGCTGGAAGCGCGCCTGGACTTCGGCCGAATAGCGGTCCATGCCGACAAACGTACCACCGTTGAAGGCCGTCGGAACGTATTGGCGAATGCGGTCTGCCCGTTCCTGGTCGGACACGGTAATTCCGAGACGCTTGGCTTCATATTCAATCTCTTTTTCAAATACCAGTTGCTTCAGGATCTGCTGGGCGTAAAGGGCCTCGAGCGGCTTCATGTTCTGATTCCGCTGCTCGATCTGGTTGAGCTGCTGGCGCACATCCTGCACGCTAACCGACTCGTCCCCGATCTTGGCCACGGTTTCGGTGGAGATCTCGCCGCTGACCGGCGACTGCGGCACGAGGTAAAGCAGCATGCTGCCTCCGAGGATCAGGACGACGACCCCCAGAAGGATGCGATACCCAAGCTTGCTCTTATCTTTTGCTCCAGCCATCCGATGAATCTCCCGCGTCCGTAGACAAACTCAATATTATAGGAGATATAGGCACGCGCCTCAAATACAATCGTATTTCCCGTCCAGAGCAGGTAGATTCCAGTTTTTCAGCGTTCCCAGCCTCGGTCGGGGAAGCCACCGGCAAGAAATAGTAGACTCCGAAGAAGCGAGCCACTGCAGACAGCAGCGCTTTTTCGCCCGGACGAAAGAACAACAACAACTTCAGTGACAGACCTGTACGAAGGGACAGGCCAAGCGCGGTTGGGCCCGTGCGGCTGTGCTATTTGCAATTTGACTACGCGCGACACCGCAATTCAGTCAGAGGGAAACCGCTGTGCTAGATTGGAAAGTTGGAGCTTTCAAAGCACAACTAACCGTGACGACACAAGCGCCCATCGATCCGAAATTCGCCCCGGCTCACCAAAAGGCGCCGCGCGTGGAAGTGTATTGGAAAGCAGTTACCTACAAGACGGTCATCGGTTACGTGCTATTGGCCCTGGCGATTGTTTCCGCAGGGCTTTACCTGGCCAAACCGGATTTGTATCAGGTGCTCATCAAGAAGCTCATGGAGAAAGCCAGCGATCCCGAAAATGGATCCGTGGCCGCCGATCAGAGACACGCCAAGTTCGTCAATCTCGACGGCAAAGTCCAAGTGAAAAAAGTAAGTTCGGTGCAATGGGTGGAAGCAGACTACCGTACCGTGCTGGATAAAGGCGATCTGGTGCAAACGGGCTCGGAGGCCAATGCGCGTATTACATTTGCGGACGGCACGATTTACACGGTAAAGCCTGATACCCTGGTGACCGTCGAGGAAAATACCACGGAGAGCAACAAACCAACCAGCGTCGCCGTGCGTATTAGCACAGGCCAGGTCGATCTGGTAACACCGAACTTCAGCTCACCGGATTCTAAGGCTGCCGTCAGCACCGAGGATGCCAACGCGCAATTGCGATCGAACAGCCGCATGGCGGTGAAAAATGACCGGGAGAAGAAGGAAAGCGAGATCGTGGTTTCGGCCGGCAGCGCGCAGGTACAGCGTGGCGCAGAAAAGATAGACCTCGCGCCGCGAGAAAAAATCACCATTCCCAATGGCGGGCCAATTCAAAAATCCAACGTGCTGGGACCTCCCGAACTCGTCGCACCGCTGAACCTCGCGCCGATCGTCGTGGAAAACCCCAAGACCTCGCCGGTTCGATTCGAATGGAACCCCGTTCAGGATGCCGTATCCTATACGCTGCGGATCAGCACCACGGCGATGTTTACAAAAACCGTGAAGGAAGCGCCGGTACGGGGAACCGCCGTGGAAATCACCGGGCTCGATCCCGGCGACTACTTCTGGAATGTCACGGCCACGGATGGAAAGAAACAGACCAGCGAAGTCAGCGAGAATTTTAAGTTTACGCTGGTGGCGCAAGGCAAGGCGCAGGCCATGCTGCTCGAGATTGACGCCACCCAGTTGCATGGCCACGTGGTGGAGATCGTGGGACATACGGAACCAGGAGCGGCACTGATCGTGAACGGTCAATCCGTGCCGAACGTCGCCCCGGATGGGGCTTTCCGACACTTCACCGAGCCGCTCGATCCGGGCCAACACACCATTTCGGTTATCGGATCGAATCGCCGGGGAGGAACGGCGATGAAGCAGGTGCCTATCGTGGTTCCGAAGTAAGAGACCCGAAGAAGACCCCAGCGCCTTTGCGTTGGTCGTGGTGTCCGGAGACAATGGTTCGCGGGGCTGGCCAAGGTGGGGTCAGCGTTATTGCCGGCCGGACAGCGGAGCGTTTTTCTCCGCAGGGAGATGTGGGGATGAATAAGAACGGTTACAACATGAGGTCGGTGTTCAGTCTGTTTTCTTCTGACCTCGCCATCGATCTGGGCACTGCCAACACGCTGGTGTTCGCGCACGGCAAAGGCATTGTCGTGAATGAGCCTTCGATTGTGGCCATCAACAAGTCCACCGGAGAAGTGGTGGCCGTGGGCCGCGAAGCGAAAGAAATGCTGGGGCGCACACCGGGCAATGTCGTGGCCATTAAACCGATGAAAGACGGCGTCATCGCCGATTTCAAGGTCACCGAGAAGATGCTGACCTATTTCATCCAGAAGGCCCACAACCGGCGCGTGCTAGTGCATCCGCGAATCGTCATCGGCGTGCCGAGCGAGATCACTCCGGTGGAAAAGCGCGCCGTGCAGGACTCCGCGTATCGCGCGCGCGCCAGCGAAGTTTTTCTTGTGGAGCAAGCCATGGCCGCTGCCATTGGCGCCGGACTACCAATTGAAGAGCCCTCCGGCAACATGGTGGTGGACATTGGCGGCGGCACTACGGACATCGCGGTCATTTCCATGAGCGGCATCGTCTATTCGCGGTCCGTGCGCGTGGCGGGCAACGAGATGGACGAAGCGGTCATGCAGTATCTGAAGCGCAAGTACAACCTGCTCGTCGGTGAACGCACGGCGGAGCAGATTAAGATGGAGATTGGCTCCGCGTACCCCCTGGAAAAACCGCTTACCATGGAAGTGAAAGGCCGCAACCTTATTGAAGGCGTGCCGCGGACGGTAACCATCGACGACAGCGAAATTCGCGAGGCCCTGGGCGAATGCGTGGCGACAATTTTGAACGCCGTGCGTGTGGCCCTCGAGCGCACACCTCCGGAGCTTTCCGCCGACATCAGCGACCGCGGTATCGTCTTGACGGGCGGCGGCGCGCTGCTGAAGAATCTCGACAAGCGGATTCGCGAGGAGACCGGCTTGCCGGTATCGATTGCCGATGATCCCCTGGCTTCGGTGGTGCTCGGCACGGGAAAGATGCTGAGTGACTTCAAATTGCTGCGTCAGGTTTGCATCGACTAGGAAACAGTTTTCAGTTGTTGAACTTTGGGCGGAGGTTGCGGTTCCCAGGGACGCGAAGGCGGAACGATTCGCGGCCGTTAGTTCGAATCGAACACTGACGCCTGATCACGGGCACCACCAGCCACCAGTCGCTGGTCACCGGCGCTCCAGCAAATACTAAAGAGAAGACTGCTCTATGGTTGCCATTCCCTCTCGCCACAAATCGCTGGTCCTGCTCCTGGGAGTCATCGTGCTGCAGGTGCTTATGCTAGCCGTGCAGATCAAGCGCGACTCGGAGGGACGACTCATTCGCGTCTGGACCGTCGGCGCCGTTTCTCCCTTTGAGCGGGCTGGCTCCTACGGTTTCGGCTGGATTCGCGACATCTGGCGGCACTATTTTGCGCTGCAAAACACCACCAAGGAAAGCGAGCAGATTCGCCGTGAGAACGATGCACTGAAACTGCAAATCGCGCAGCTTCAGGGCAAAGCCGCGGAAGCCGACCGCCTGGCGGCATTGTTGAATTTCCGGCAGTCGCAAGCGAACGTCCCCATGATCGGCGCGCGGGTGATCGGCACAGGCGCGGGGACCGCGAGCCTGACGATTCAACTGGATCGCGGCGAGCGCGACGGCATCCGCAAAAACATGGGAGTCATCACTCCGGACGGCGTGGTTGGCAAAGTCGTGGAAGCCTATCCGAATGCATCGCAGGTGCTTTTACTGACCGACAAGGAAAGCGGCGTCGGCGCGATGTTGGCAGATTCCCGCGTGCAGGGCCCTGTGGGCGGCCAGGGTGAGCCTCTGCTGGTCATGAAATATGTGCCCAACGACGACACCGTCAATCTGGGAGACCGGGTCATTACCAGTGGCATGGACCGCATCTTCCCGCGCGATCTTCCGGTGGGTACCGTCGCAGAAATCAAGTCCGGCAATCAGTTCAAGCAGATTCGCGTCAAACCGGCGGCAAATCTCGAGCGTCTGGAGGAAGTGCTGGTGCTTCTTTCGCTTCGTCCTCTGGAGATGAAAAATGAAGGAAATACTGGGGAACCGCCGCCCGCGCCCGGCGCGCCGAATCCGCCACGGGCGGCAAAGCGATGAACGAGGCGTTTGATATCCGCGGCCAATCGCACATCGAAGTTCACAAGTTTCGCACCGGCGCAATCATCATCGCCACTTTGCTCGCGCTGTTGATCCAGGCATCGTTCCCGATTCATTTTGCAAAGACCGCTGTCCTCGATTTGCCTTTGTTGGTGACAATTTATTTCGGCCTCAGCCGGCGCAACCCTTCCACCGGACTTCTCCTGGGCATGGTTATCGGTCTTCTGCAGGACAGCCTCAACGGCCCCACGGTTCCGCTGGGACTTTACGGTATCGCGAAAACCATCATTGGGTATCTCGCTTCCTCCATCGGCGCACGCTTGGACACCGAGCATCCCGCCGCGCGGTTCGCGCTCACCGCTGCTTTCTTCGCGGCGCATCAAGGCCTGATCGTTCTCACGCGGCGCATTCTCCTGTCGCAACCGGAGCCGTGGTTTAACATGCACCTGGTCGGGGCCGCCCTCGCTAACGCACTCGTCGCCGTCTTCCTTTTCCTGCTCCTCGATCGCCTGCGCAAAAATTAATGGGCGGGCAAATGCCTCAAGATTAATTCGTCAGCAGGAATTGCTTGAAGTCGTCATAGCTGCTCGATATTGGCAGAGATAACTTCTCGCGCTTCAGGTAGGCCGCGAGGCGATCGGGCAACGGCGGTGCGGGGCCGATGGCTTTCATCACGACGTCGGCGAATTTCGCAGGATGCGCTGTGGCCAGCACCAAACCCTGCGCGGGATCGGGATGTTCGCGCTTGTAGGCTTCCCAACCAAGAACGCCGACGGCGGTGTGCGGATCGGCGATATAGCCGAACCTATCGTGGAGCATCTTCATAGCGGAGAGCGTTTCTTCGTCCGTCGCACCGTGGCCCCAGATTTCCTTTTGCAGGTATTCCAGGCGGTTGCGGCACAAATCGAGCAAGCGCGGAAAATTATTGGGACTGCCGACATCCATGGCGTTCGAATAAGTCGCCTGCGCAGCGCGGGGATGAAATTCTCCGCTGCGCAAATATTCTGGCACGACATCGTTGGCATTTGTCGAAGCCACATACCTCGCGACCGGCAACCCGATGCGCTTGGCGAAGATCCCCGCCGTAAGATTGCCGAAGTTTCCGCTGGGCACGGAAACGATCAGCGGCACCGAGGCCACCGGCAACTGCCGGTAAGCCGCCACGTGATAAAACATCTGCGGCAGGAGCCGTCCGATATTGATGGAATTCGCCGAAGTCAGCCACACGCGCTGGTTCAGCTCCGCGTCGGAAAAGGCTTGCTTCACCAGCCGCTGGCAATCGTCGAACGTGCCCGCCACTTCCAGTGCGGTGATATTTTCGCCGAGCGTAGTGAACTGTTTTTCCTGCGCTTGGCTGATGCGCTTCGAAGGATAGAGAATCACCACGCGAATGCCCGGCACGCCCAGGAAACCATGCGCCACGGCGCTACCGGTGTCTCCCGATGTTGCCACCAGCACGGTAAGCGGCCGCGTTTCGCCGCGCACAAAATAACCCATCAGCCGGGCCATGAAGCGCGCGCCGAAATCCTTGAACGCCAGCGTCGGCCCGTGAAACAGCTCCAGAATGTGCAGTCCCGGCGAGAGCGAAACGAGCTTCACGGGAAAGTTGATCGCCTGACTCACGACTTGCCAGAGCACTTCCTCCCGAACATCCGGAGTGGCAAATGGCCGCACCACGCGGAAACAGACTTCCGTGAACGGCAGCCTACGAAACTCCTCCAGTTCCTCCGGCGAATGCCGCGCAATCTCCACCGGCATGTACAGCCCGCCGTCGGGTGCAAGCCCGCGCAGCATCGCGCCGCGAAGCGAGGTGAGCGGAGCCTTGCCGAAGGTGCTCCGATATCTCAATGAATTTCGCTCATCGCGGGCTTCCCGTTTTGCCCCGGATCATTTCCAGGAACGACAGGGCGTCCAGCGCTCCATCCCGCAAGGCGGCAACTTCGAGCGTGCAATGCGCCAGCGCTTCATAGCTTTGACGCCGCGCGGCAAGCAGCGCCGGGTAACATCGTGCCACCGTCTCAAGTGGCTTTTCGCCCGCCTTTGGTTGAAACGCGCCCCGCCATAACACCGGCTTTGGATCGTTCAAATATCTCTCGGTCAGCAACTGCTGCTCTTCGGCAGAAGCCGCCAGATACACGATCGTCACTTGGCGGCGCAAGCGCATCAGCAAATTGTTCCCGGTGTAAATGACGCTACCGGTGGTATCGAGCACCAAGGATTTCTCAGGTTGCTTCTCCAATTCCGTCAGGATTTCATCTAGCGTATGAATCTCCTCGGCCAAGTACTCTGACTCGTGCCGGGTGTAGCTGGTCGAATCCGGCCAGCCCATCCACGCGGCCACGCCGCTCGTGCCTCGGTAGCCGCCGGCAACAAGACGGGGCGCGAGCTTTTGCTCGATCGAGTCATCGCAAGAAACAGTGGGATACTGGATTGCCGCTAACTTCTTTGCCCAGAATGTCTTCCCGGCACCAGACATGCCGACGAGCGCCAGCCGCAGGGGTCTTTCCTGTTTCGTTTCCATGGTCATGACTGAATGGCCTACCATAGCGTGATATCCATAGCTACGGCAACCAGGGGTCCACCGCGAGCGAGCCAGAAAACCAATGCGCTCTTCTTGGAACCTGTCCTCCGGGACGGCTTGCGGCCCGCTCCACCAGGTGGTACGTTTAAAAAGACTTTTGCTGCTTCGGGCAGCTTCAGTCCGGCGGTGATTCGGGCGCTCCGGGAGATTTTTTCGGTTCCCAGGTTCGAGGAAATTTTAACGGACATTTTCGGCGTGACCCTGACCGGTTCCCCGAGCAAGTCGGGGCAGACGGGGTCAACTCGAAACCCGCGCTGTGAATTTTTTCGTGACGCGAGTTTAGTCCGGCCAGTTCAGTCAAATTAGGCCGGACCGGGCAGAAAGCCCTGTAAAAGTACTCGCGCGCGGGGTTTTCGTGTCGTACTGGTTCCGCAACGACAATCGATTGCCGCAAGGGCGGCTGGCCGTGGCCTCCTACATCATCGTGGGAATGGTCGGCGTGTTGCTGCTCGGTTTCTGGAAACTCCAGGTTATCGACGCCGACAAGTACAGCTCGCTGGCCGAACGCAATCGCGTGCGCTACATTCCCGTGATTGCCCCGCGCGGCCGTATGCTCGATCGCGATGGCCGTGTGCTGGTGGACAACCGGCCGTCCTTCAGCGTGCTCCTGCTTCGCGATGATCTGTCCCTGGTGGAAAAGCATCTCCCGGGCATCTCCGACGGTCTGGGAATCCCTATCGAAGATTTGCGCGAGCAGCTTAACAACACGAAAAATCTTCCGAAATTTCAACCCATCATTATCAAACCCGACGCCTCGCGGGCGGATATTGATTTCATCGAATCGCATCGCGCAGACATTCCGGTTCTGGAAATGATCCCCGTCTCGCGGCGGCGTTACCGGCCGGGCGGATTCCTCGCTCATGCTGCCGGCTACGTCGGCGAGGTGAGCGAGCAGCAAATCGAAGCCAGCAACAGCAAGCTGCGCCCCGGCGACTTCGCCGGGAAGACCGGGCTGGAACACCAGTACAACGACCTGCTCCAGGGTACCGACGGCATGCGGCGCGTGGTCGTCAACAGCATCGGCAAGGAAGTGGAGCGCCTGTCCACCCAGGAAGCCATCCCCGGAAAACAGATTCAGCTAACCATTGATGAAGACTTGCAGCAGGTTGCCGAGCAATCTTTAGGCGCCCGACCAGGTGCGGCCGTCGCCCTCGACCCGCGCACCGGTGAAGTGCTGGCGATGGTGAGTCATCCCGCCTTGGACCCCAACGATTTCGCCGTGCGCATTTCGGGGGAGGACTGGAAGAATCTCAACGAAGATCCCCAACATCCATTGCTCAATCGCGCCATCCAGGCGCAGCTTGCGCCAGGATCCGTATTCAAAATCGTGACCGCTACGGCCATGCTGGAGGACAATAATCCTCCGGAAAGTTTCACCACCTTCTGCCCGGGCTACGCCACATTCTACGGCCGGCAGTTCAAGTGCTGGGTGTACGGGAAGACTTCGCACGGCGTGGTGGGCCTGCACAAAGCCATCCTCGAGTCTTGCGACGTCTTTTTCTATAACGTCGGCATGCACCTGGGCATTGACCGTCTTTCTTACTATGGCACCAAATTCGGCCTTGGACACAGGACGGGGATCGATCTGCCCTCCGAGGAGCCCGGGCTGATGCCTTCGGCCGAGTGGGTGGAACGGGTCTTCCACCGCAAGTGGTATGCAGGTGAGACCATCTCCGTGTCCACGGGTCAGGGCGCCGTCACGACTACCCCGTTGCAGCTCGCTCGGATGATCGGCGGAATCGCGATGGGCGGCGTTTTTAAACAACCACACCTGCTTAAGGACCCGCCGAGCGTCGGTGAAGAGCGATTCGCGCTTTCTGAACCGACCGTGGAGAAAATAACCGACGCGATGTACGGCGTGGTGAACGAGGCGGGTGGCACGGCGCGAAACGTCCGGCTGCCGGGAATTGAAGTAAGCGGAAAATCGGGAACGGCGCAGGTTATCGGTTACGCAACCCGCGAGCGCATGGGCAAACAGAAAAAATTCGAGGACAACGCCTGGTTTGTAGGCTACGCGCCGCGCCGCAACCCTGAAATTGTTGTCGCCGTGCTGGTGCAGGAAAGCGGAAAACATGGTGGCGAGGCGGCCGGGCCGGTAGTCAAAGACATCATCAAAGCCTACTACGACAAGAAAAACAAGAAGACCCAGGGCCAGTACACCACAGAGAACAAGAGCGAGCCACCTGGGAAGGGCTCCGCTGCGACTGCTCCGCGGGCCGCCGCGAAGCCAGAGGACAGCGCCGCCGTAATGCCGGCTCGCGCCCGCGCGGAGCCGCAGCGTTGAAGGATTTCATGGTCTTATCTGAAAACAGGCGAGGCTCTCGACTCTGGGCCCTCACCAGCGGACCCTTTTCCCTCTTTCAACTTTCCGCGTTGGGCATTCGGCGCTCATGAAAGACGCACCCGGAACGCGCGATTACGACTGGTGGCTTCTCGCCATTCTCGCCACGATTTGCGCGCTAGGCGTAGTGGAAATCTATTCCGCTACGCACGGCAGCGGGCTTGAAGGTATGCACATGAAGCAGATTCGCTGGCTAGTTATCGGCTTCATCTTGATGTTCGTGCTTTCGCGCCTGGACTATCATCTGATTCTCGACCAGGCTCCGATCCTCTATCTCGTTGGCCTCGCAGCGCTTGTCGCGGTTCTTCTCGTCGGGCGCACGCATTTCGGCGCCAAGCGTTGGATCTCTATCCCCGCTCTCGGAGAGCTTGTTCAGGTGTCAGAAATGGTTAAATTGATTATAATCATTGTGCTGGCACGCTTCTTCGCGGAAGTGCGCTCCGATCAGCTTGATCTTCGTGATCTGATCAAGGCAGGATTGCTGGTAGGTGTTCCGCTGGTGCTGATACTCAAACAGCCCGATTTGGGCACGGCGCTCGTGCTGATGCCCATGCTGGTAGTAGGTGCTTTTCTGGCGGGCTTGCAGTGGCAACACGCGGCGGCGTTTTCGTTGGCGGGGATTTTGCTAGTGGGCGCGGTTTTCTATCCTCCCGTTAGCAGGCATATCCTCAAGCCGTATCAGCGGGAACGAATCACTTCTTTCCTGCACCCGGAAGAGGACGCCAAGGGTGCCGGCTATCAACTCTTGCAATCGAAGATTGCCGTGGGTTCCGGCGGTTTCTGGGGCAAAGGGTTCCGCAATGGCAGTCAGAACCAACTGGGCTACATCCCCGTCCGGTATTCGGATTTCATCATGTCGGCGTGGGCTGAAGAACAGGGATTCAAGGGCGTGCTTTTGGCCCTAGGGCTGTATGTGGCGCTTCTGTTGCGTTTAGTGCAGAATGCTCAACGCGCGAAAGATCGCGCGGGAATGTTTCTGGTCATGGGCGTCGCAGCGGCGCTGGGGTTCCATGTGCTGGTAAACGTGGCCATGGTCATCGGCGCGATGCCGGTAACCGGCATCCCGTTACCGTTAATGAGTTACGGGGGTTCCGCCACGTTATTTGTTTTCCTGGCGATTGGCCTGGTGATGAATGTCCGGCTTCGCCGCTTCGTCAACTGACCAAGCCGCCAGTGCCGCGTGACGTTTCCGCTTCGCCGGAACGCACCGGAAAAGAATTTGCATTAGGAATTGTTGATCCCAGCATGGCCGGGGTCGCAACTAAGAAGGATTTTAGAGTGAGGACAGCATCGTCCGCCGATCGCCCGCTTCGTTTCCGGCGACGGACCAGCCTCGAAAGACTGAGGAAGTCTCTTCCCTCTGGCTTCGAACGCCAAGCCACTTCCCTACGAGTGTGGCCGACGTGCGTCCCGGCATTGCCGGGAGCGGCGCCGATTTTTGGGAACTCCGTCGGGCAGAAGCTCGCGGCGATGCGTCCTGTCGGTCCCGGCCAAGCCGGGGCTCGACGGAAGGGTGATTCCGGCCATGCCGGGATCACGCATAAGGAGTTTTCATGTCAAAAGAATTGGTTATCTCCGCGGCCTCCCACGAACGGCGGGTCGCGATTCTCGAAGAAGGCCAGTTAGTCGAAATCTACATCGAGCGGGAAAAAGAATTCGCGCTTGTCGGCAGCATCTACAAAGGAAGAGTCACCCGCGTCCTTCCCGGCATGCAGTCCGCCTTCGTGGACATTGGTCTCGACGGCGACGCCTTTCTCTACGTCAGCGATGTTTTCGAAAACCTCGAAGACTATGATTCCGGGCATCCGCACGAGCAACCGCAAGCCTCCGTTGCCTCTCCGTCGCCCGCGAATGGTTCGCCGGTGGACGTGCTTCCCGGTGAAACCCTGGCTCGGGCCGCCGAACATCACGACGAAGCGCGCCACGAGGAGTTTCACCAGGACCAAGCTCGGCACGCTGACGAGCAGCACGCTTCCCACGATGAAGCGCCCGTCGCGGAAGGCCAACATCTCGAGGAACATCACGACGCACTTCAGTCCGCTCCAGGGGAAGAGCAACCCGCCGAGGCGGCGGAGGAACGCCAGCCGGATTCGAACGCTTCCGCGCCCCAGAACTTCGCGCCACGTTACAATCCCACGCAGAGCTATCCCGCCCGTGGTGCTAACGACCGCGCGGGCCAGAATTTTGGCCGCGGCGGTGACCGTGGCGGGGATCGCGGCCGCGGTGGCCGTTGGGGACGCCGTGGCGGACGCCACCGTGGCGGACGCCCGCAGCAGGGTGGTCCGGGCGGGCGCAACCTGCCTCCCTCGAAATATGCATCGCCGCAAGGAGGCGAATCCCGCGGATATGAAAATCGCGGCGGACAGCCGCGCAGTCACGACAAGCGGCGTTCGGAAGCTCCGCGAAGCCCAGGGCCCTCGCTAACGAATGTCACCGAGGAAGAGATCATTCTACCGGGTGAATCGCTGGCAAAGTATCGCGGCAAGCCTGCAGTTGCGCCCACACCCGCTCCCAGTGTTGAGCACGAGACACGCGAGGAGCAAGCCGGGGTCGAAGAAATTACTCCGCGCCCGACTGGCAATCTTCCGGCCTCCGCTCCGAGCGGCAGCAGCGCTCCCCGCCGGTTCTCCGGCGGGTTGCCCCGCTGGCTCCTTGCCGGTGCCGGAGCTGAAGCACCTCCTGGGGGAGAAACTGCGGGTGCCGACGAGGAAGCTTCCGCTGCTGCTAACGAAGCGGTCGAACCGCCGCGAGACGATGTGGAAGCCGCCCGGAATGACACTGATCTGAATGAAGATCAGGTCGCCGCACTCGCCTCTGGTTTCGTCGAGGCTAAGCACGAAGAGACACAGGAAGAAGCGGAGGCCGATGCGATTGTCGGTGACACCGAATTCGATGAAGAAGAAACAGAAGAACAAAGCCAAGAAGCTGAGGAATCACCGACTGCTGAAGTTTCCGAACTCTCCGAGGAAGAAGTCGAGGAAGTGGAAGCGGGACGCGCGGCCAACCGGGCGGAATTTGCTGCGGACGCCGCTCAAGAACATGCTGAACACGACGCAGCGCATGACGAGCACGGCGAGAATGAACATGTCGACGACGTGCACGCCGAGATCGGGCATGTCGAAGAGGGAGTGACCTCTCTCGCCTCCGGCGAACCCGTTGTGCAAGGTGCAGCGGCCCAGGAAGACGATGTGATTCTCCTCCCCGGCGAGACTCGCGCCCCACGCGTCGGTGGCTCAGCAGCCCCACGGGAAGATTTCCCGCGCGACTCCGCGCGTATCGGCGGCAATCCGCGTTCGCGCTTCCAGCGCCCGTTCCGCAGCGGAGGGCGCGACCGTGGCCACGACAGCCGTGGCGGACGCCCGGACAGCCGTGGTAGCCGTCCCGATCGCGGCGGACGCCCCAGCAGCGGCGGACCGCGTTTCGAACGCCGTCCCGCTGGGCCCCGACATGATCGGGGCTATCAAGGGGGCCATTCTGGCTCTTCGCGCCGTCCGCAGCTCATCTCCGAGATGCTCAAGGCCGGCCAGGATGTCGTTATCCAGATCGCCAAGGAGCCTCTCGGCAAGAAGGGAGCCCGGATCACCAGCCACGTCGCTTTGCCGGGTCGCTTCCTGGTCTACATGCCCACGGTCCATCACACCGGGGTATCGCGCAAGATCATCTCCGCCGAAAACCGCTCACGGCTCCGGCGCCTCGTCAGCGAAGCCGGCGGCGCCTATCCCGGCGGCTTCATCGTCCGCACCGCCGCGGGTGGCGCCACCGACGACGAGATTCGCACCGACATCGAGTTCCTGGGCAAGACCTGGAACGAAATCAAGGAACGCAGCGAGCAGCGCAAAGCGCCCGCCCTGCTCCACCGCGACCTCAACCTCGTCGAGCGCATCCTTCGCGATTACGTCAGCGACGATTTTACCGGCATCTGGATCGACAACGAAGAGGAGTACGGCAAGATCGTGGAGTTCGTCAGCCGCTTCCAGCCAAAGCTGGTCAACAAGGTCAAGCTGTACACCAAGGAAACGCCGATCTTCGAAGAGTTCGGCATCCAGCACGAGCTCGACAAAGCGTTGCGCGCCAAAGTCTGGCTCAAGTCTGGCGGCTATATCGTCATCAATCACACCGAGGCGCTCGTGGCCATCGACGTCAACACCGGTAAATTCGTCGGCAAGGGCTCCACGCGCCTCGAAGACACCATCGTCAAGACCAATCTCGAAGCCGTCAAGGAGATCGTCCGCCAGATTCGCTTGCGCGACCTCGGCGGCATCATCGTCGTCGACTTCATTGACATGGAGGAACGCCGCAATCGCGAGAAAGTTTTGTCCGCCTTGCAGCAGGCCCTCGAGGAAGACAAGGCCCCGTCAAAGGCGCTTTCCTTCAACGAATTCGGCCTCGTCTGCATCACCCGCAAGCGCACCAAGCAAGCGCTCGAGCGCGTCCTCTGCCAGCCCTGCCCGTATTGCACGGGCTCCGGCATGGTCAAGTCCATCCCCACGCTCTGCTACGAGATCCAGGCCGAAGCGCGCAAGATGGCCACCGCCGATCACGAAGGCCCGAACCTCACGGTCCGCGTGAATCCTGAAATCGCCAAGGCTCTGAAGACCCGCGAGTCCATGCTCATCGACGAACTTGAGCAAACCTCACATAAGCACATCGTCATCCAGTCCGACGCCACTTTGCACTGGGAGCAGTACGATATTTACTAATAATATATTATATATATATATATATTAATTATAAATACGATGATTCGCACCCAAGCACTAATGGCCCACTACAGCGGATGGCGTACCTGTTACTGGCGAATTGATACGGTGGCAAGTTTTCGATGCAATGTAACAAATGTTGCATTGGGCTGAAAACGGCTGAATGGAGTTTTCGGTAAGCGCACTCTCCGGGTGGCGGGCCCATACTTCCCTGCAACGTTTCGGGGACTTGTCCGAGGCCGCGACTAGACGGCTATCGTGTCTGGCGACCGGGCGACTTGGGTCTGTCTGAACCGCGTCAGTGCAGCGGCAGGAGCCCGTAAACGTCGACCTCGCTTTCGCCGCCGAGGTACACCTTCCCATTCACGACAGAGGGAATGGCAAAGCGTAGGGCAATACCGGCACGGTCGCGCTGGCTGTTTTGTTCTGTGCTGTAAATTTGGCGACCCACGTTTGCATAGGGACCGTCGGGTTTGGGGATTCAGCCCTTCCATTTATGGAGTGCGATA
>MNIJ01000146.1 GCA_001919715.1 Acidobacteria bacterium 13_1_20CM_58_21 | reverse complement strand
GGATGAGATTGAATGGAGGCAATCCTCAAGGGCTCGTCCCAGCGGGGATGGAAGACCACAACATCAACCGTTAACGATCCATCGTCCTGCTCCTTACATTCCACGAGCAAGGAGTCCCAGAACTCTTCTTTTCCCTCTCTGCGAATCTGCTGGCCAATCGTTACGGACACCGCATCGCTGACAACTTCAAGATGTCCCGCATTTCCTGCATGACAGCGCAGCTCGAATTTCGGCCGCTCCGGGCCGACCTTGGGGCTCAATTTAGGCTCCTCGATGGGTCTGTTTGGTATAAGGGCCGTTGGGGCAGTTGGGGCTCAATTTGATGGGCCCAACTTCCAGTTTTCTTGTGGCTTGACCGTCCACCTCCACAAGTGGAGCCATGACCGGAAACGGGCGAGCGCGCCACTCCTGCCGACCACGCCTGAAACTCTGGGCTTAGCCGCGACTTCGCCCAGGTTCGAGCGAGTTGGGGGGGTGCAGCTTCTGGCATTAGAACCCACGGCTGAAGACTGGTGTGGCAATATTCGCTTCCCTGACGCCCAGAGCCGCAAGTTGGCGCACTGTGGGGAGTTGCCCCCCGGCCCTCGACCCACGCCGTAGAAAATAGCCTACCGACAAACCCTTCGTTTAGTCTCCCCAAAGCGTTCTTTGGAAATTTTGGGTTTGACAGGAGCGCAGTGCGGTTTCATAGTGCCAGGACGAAGATTGGTTACCCGATGCGAGGTTGACAGCGACGCATGCCACCATCCCCGCTACTGCGCCTAGCGTGCACCGGTTAACGGCCTTCGTCGTGAAAGGCGATCAGTCGTTGCAGGTCCGGGTTTTAGACTTAGTTTCCTAGGGTCCAAACCTTCACTCTCTGCATGTCAACTGCGTCGTTCTGGCTCGATTCCGCTCGGGGGAGGAAATCTTGAAAGCCCGCACACTGCTCCTAACCTATTTATGGGCAAAGAGATACGCCAGGTCCCTCTTCCGCCTTGCCGCCATTCTGGCCGCCACGCTTTCCGTTGCGTCGTGCTTCGCCCCTGCCGTTGGGGGTAGTGATACTTTGCCATCAGAGGATCCCAAGGTGGGGTCGCCCGAGTCGGCGAATGTCGCGATACCAGGGCCATTGCGCTCTTTTTTACGCATGGCGGGGATCAGCCAGAAGGTCTCGCCTGAAGAAGTTATGCCTTTGCTGGCCCGCAACGTATTCGAATTGGGCTATCAGGGGATGGGGTCCAAATCCCGGCCAACGGAATTTCTTATTCTCTTGAGCCACTACGTGCAGCAGGCGCGAGAATTGGCGGCGCTGGCAGGTACCGACAGTGTCATTAATGTTTCTAGCTGCGATGGAGCGAAACCCTTGCTGAAAATCCTGGGTTATCGAACCCGACCTGATTGCGGGCGGCGCAGCACATTCTTGGAGACCGCCGATCCGCAAAGAGCGTTTCTCACCATCGACTCGGGATTCCCCTTGCCGGAACTTGAAAAGAGCCTTCAGGAGGGCCGGGCATTCACGTATTCCTTCTCGATGTCGCGCGTACCTGCGCCGCCCCTGGAAATCGACTGGACCAAGAAAGAAAAAAAACTTGATGTAGTGGACATGATCTTAGGCGATCCGGAGCTGGCCCGCTTTTACTGGGCCCTGGCGCGGATGGACGGCGAAACCCTGTCAGTCTTGCGGCGATCGCATGCGCTAAAAAAAATGGTTCCGCAAGCCGCGGCCCTGGATTTCTACGGCAGCCACATCTCTGTTCGATCTGGGCGAGTGGCTGTACCTGGGGGATCGGCGGCAGGCTCCGCTTGGAATGAGCTGGTCGGAGCAAGCCCTGACTCTCCAGGAGAATTCATCCCTAAGTTGTTCGCCAAGGATGGCGGCTGGCTTGCGGCGTATTTTGACGACCTGTCGACTGTATCCCCGTCGCAGCAGACTCATTTCACCGAACCTGGCCGGCTGCGCCGTTTTTATGAGATGTTTCGCGGAAAAGACTCTTCCGATGCCGGAACGGGCGTGTTTCGGCGGGACACCGGTCTGTTTCTTCTGGTGAGCCGCCTGCGGTGGGAGCCGAACGGCGATCCTTACGTTCCTGGAAATCTTGAGGTGTGGAAGAAGGTCTTCCGACAAAACACGGAGTTCAAAATTATCCGCGACGTGGGCCGCCGGGCTGCTCATTGGGACCACCCAGGTCAATTGCTGGAAGCCCTGCTCGCCATTGCTCAAGCGCCCACCGAAACGGGTCCTTTGCAAAGCTATCTGATGCTGAGTGAAATCGACGGCAGGCGCTCCCCGCAACGTCGCCTTAGTCCCGAAACGGTGGCTTTGCTGGCCGGCAAGTACTCCGAGTTCAGTGACCAATATTTGGTCTTTTCAGAATTTCCAGATTTGGACGATGCCTCCATCGCAGCCTTCCTCCAGGTTGCAACTAGCCTTGACGGTATTGCGAAGAGCACTCTGCGGGGCAACGCCTTCGGAACATTTCAGGCCAGCGTCGGACTCTGGCAGATACTCGCGCGGCAGGGCGAAATCCCTGCCGCCGCTTTGAACGACTCTTGGCAAAAGGTGGTTGGGCCCTTTGGCAAGGTCGCCTCTTCAACGCAGCTTTTCGACGCCGGCCGCACCGCCCTGAAGGAATTGCTGCTCACGGCAAGCGGCAAAACGGATCCTGTTCTTCAAGACGCACTCATCAATTTGCTTGCCGGTCCGCCCCAGTCGGCTCCAGATGCCCAGCGTATGCATGACCTGATCGCCAACAGAATCCGATCGGTTTTGGATGAGCAGCGCTTGGTTTCTCTCGACACCCTCTTGGCACTCGGTGACGGCCTGCGCGAAGTTGCCGGAGGAAACTTCTCCGGCAATACCTTGCTTCCCTTGGCTGGGGAACTCCGGGAATTCCAGATGCCCCAGCCAATTTTCCGAAATAGCGAGAGAGATCAGTGGGCTGCGGGAATTTACAATAACCGTCATACAGAACTACAGATGCACACGAATCTGGCGAAGATAATCAAGTCGCCGAGTTCCCCCCAACAGCTCGCCGAGGCCCGCGGCCAACTCGCTCCCTTTCTACGAGACACCCTCGTAGGCCTCAATTACGCCTACTATGAGCCTCCCGGCGCCCAGATTCTCCACCATAATCCTCTTTTCGTTCGCTCGCACGATTTTGCGGGAGACACGGTCATTGGCCTTAACCGACTTTGGCAGGCGCCTCAGTTGTTCGGGGCGGGCTCCCCGGCGGGCGGAGGCGCACACTTGGTGGGATCGCTGGCCGATTTACCCTATGTCCTGGCCACCGCGGAGCAGGACTTCATCGCACCACAGAATGTGCAAGCCCTGATCTGGCGAGAGCTGGTGCCTGGTCTTTTGACCAATGCCGTGGTGCCCCGATGGTGGAACGTGAGCCAAAATGAGCTTCACGCCGTCAGCCTGTTCCAACAGTGCGGCGAGGAGCTTTTGGCCGCTTCCGCTCAAAATGAAGAATTGCGCAAGAAGGTCATGAATATCCTGCCTGATCGTATGATCCCACGGCGTTCCGAAAGGGTGGAACAGGCTCTGCGTTCCGGACATTTGGCGGAAATGCTTTCCGAGTTGATGCCTGCGGACACTTTCTATCTGGCGGCTGAATATCAACGAAGATTTCCCGAAGAGACCAATTCCTTCGGACCAGCCGGTCATGAGCTTGCAGCTCTCTCCGAGCGTTACCCCAAGGAGGTCAACTGGGAACGTTTGTCGCGAGACTTTGGAGTGCCACATCGCGTTTTGGCGCAGAGTTACGCGCGCGAACTCCTGAATCTGCCGCCTTTCCCGGTCTTCATGGGCTATTCCAGCCGCTTGTTGGCGGAGACCTGGGATTCCAACAACCTATACTGGGCGCGCCTAGCCGACGAAAAACACTATTCGCCGGTGATGCTAAACCGTCTGGTTCCTGAACTTACGCGTCGCATGGTCGAGAAGATTTTTGCCACTGATTTCGAGGATTGGCCGGCGCTGCTGCGCGCCGCTCGAGAAGCCGGCGAAGAGTTCCGGCAAGGCAAGATCTCTGCCTTGTCAGGGAATGACAGTATTCCCCGGCCCTAGTCAGATCGGTTGGCCCAGTTTTTCAGCGGAAGGCTACGGCCGGAAAAACAACAACATGGTGCGATATGCGATTGAAACCTACAAAACAACGAAACCTCTTGATCGTGGCCCTTGTTTTGGGACTGCTGCCTCTTTCCACCTTTCGGACCACGGCGCAGCAGGACACCACGCGCCTTCACGTTGTCGTCAACCTGGTGCAGTTGAATGTGGCGGTGACCGACAATAAAGGCAACTATGTAACGAGCCTTCATCCTTCTGATTTCGCGATCACTGAAGATGGCATCTCGGAGAAGATTGCCACATTTGAAGAAGGGAATGGTCCCACCGCCAGACTGGTTGACATTACTACCGACGCTGGGAAGAGCGGTGGGGACGAATCCGTCTCCGCCGAAGGGCACAGTCGGATGCAAGATGGGGTGCCGGGCTCTCCTTTGGAAGACCGGGTCGAAACGCTTAGTTCGACCCTTGCTGGCTCCAATGTCTTCATCCTGTTTGATACCAGCAATTACATGTACCGTGGCTTCGTCTTCGCGCAAGATGCCATCGCCGACTTCGTTCGCTCTCTGGAAAGCGCGGACAAAATATCTTTCTATTCCTATAGCCGCAACCTTTACCGGGCCGCGGCTTTGACTTCCGACCGGTCGGAGGTGGTGCGCGGCGTGCGCACGAGCGTGGCGGGGGACGATGCTGCGCTTTATAACTCGTTGCTGCTGACGGTTAAGGATGCCGGCCAGTATCCGGGAAGAAAGGCCATCGTGGTGTTCTCGAACGGCCCTGACAATGCCAGCACCGTGCCCCCCGAGGATGTTGCCGAACTGGCCCAATCGGCAGGCATACCTATCTACATGATAAGCACGAACGAGGCGCAGTTGCAGCCCGTTTCTACCGCAGTTTTTGACCGTATGAGCGCCGCCACCGGCGGCAAGGCCTATTTTGCCAAGAGTTGGCGGGATGAAAAAAATGCCTTTGCCTCTATCCGCGACGACCTAGCCCATCTTTATTCGTTTAGCTATTATCCCCAGCCGAATCCCAATCGCGGCTGGCGCTCTATCAAAGTGCAACTGGTAGGCGAACGCTTGAAGAAGTATCACATCCGGACCCGCAAGGGATATCGTCCCAGCACGAACCGGTTTTCTGCCGGCAATGAGCCAGCGCCTGCTGCAGACTCCGTTCCGCACTGAGAGAATTCCCGCCTGGGTTGGAATTGAAAATAGCCGCCTTCCTCGCCAGCGCTGACTGGTGGCTATCATAGGTTAGCTAAGGAAGTGCAAAGGACCGTTGTCACCATTCAACAGCCAGATTCCGGTTCAGTTCTACTGTAAGTGGCACGTCTGCAAAATGCTAAGCCCAAAGAATTGAGCGCCGGAGGGGGATTCCTACGGCCCCCCATCCGACCCTTGTATCCCTCCGTGTATACTTCGGAGAGCTCTCTTGATCAAACGACCGAGCGGGCGCTCTGCCCTGCGGAGGTACAGCGTGCGACCAGTGATCGTGCTGACTTTGGCGGTGCTGGCTGGCTTGCCTGCCTTGGCCCAAGAAGCCAAAAACACAGAGAAGCCGCTGGCCCTGATGGTTCGCCGCACGGTCCATGATATGGGCAAGGACGCGGTCATGCCCCCAATGCTTTCCTACCTCTTGAGACTGACTCCACACCCGGAGACCGTGGCGGTCAAACAGGTTGCCGCTAGAATCAGAGGAACGGATATGATCGGCTTCAATGTTTCCGTGAAAAACCATGCAGACATCGTCATCTTCCGTGAAACCCCCACCGTCAGGACCTACTTTCTGACTTCTCCGGCAGGAGTGTTGCGCAAGGCGATTGAGTCCCGCAAGCCGGAGAATGGCAAAGGCGAATTTACAACCACGGAATTGCGCCCCTCCGCTGTGAAGAAGCGTTTTGAGAAAGAAAGGCAGTGCTGGATGGATGTGGCGACCAACACGGCGCTCTCCTCCGACTGTTATTTCGCGGCGAATTAGGGCGCGCGTGGCGCAGGCGATTGCTTCCGAAGACAAGCTGAGTGTTAGTCCTTGATAATTCGCAGTCCGTCGTTAAATACTCCCAATTCGCTGTGGAATCGATGCTTGGTGGCATCGACCTCAAGCCGATTTTTGAGGAGTAGTTTAGCTTCCTCGGCGGCAGCGCGCAATTCGGGACGCTTGTCGATGTCGCTTAAAGCCAAGACTGCATTGGCGAGACGTTGCAGGCAGTTCTCCAGCTCAGTGATCCGCTTCACGACCTCGGGCGCGGACGTCTGCGCCTTGACGTAGGCATCGAGTGCGACTTCGCCTTCGATCTTCTCAACGTATTGGGAGATAGTGGTTTCCCCGTCATTTACTGGATGGACGGCGCGGGGAACGATGCCTCGAAGTGGATCGGGATTCGGCACAGAACATATTATAAATCGGAAAGCCGCCAAGTGGAAATTGAGCGGGGCCCACTGAACGCTCCCGCTCATCCGAGCATATAATACTGCTATGCAGGAGATTAAGCTTATCGTCGTCCAGACGTACGGCAGCCGCCCTGAGGCGGACTTGGCCAAGGGCGCGCTCGAAGACGCCGGCATTCCGGCCATGATTCAGGCTGATACAGCGGGAGGAATGCGTGAACACCTCGCGTGGTCGGGCGCGGGATTTCGCGTTTTGGTGCGCGAGGAAGACGCAACCGTGGCACGTGATGTGCTTACACCATCAGTTCAGAGCGACGAAAGCGCTGACGCAGACTTCCGTTGACCGCGACCCTCAATCACGCTGACGCCGGTTTGCCTAGAAATCCTCGCTCTGAACTGATGATTTCATCCTTGTGCGGGGGCGAATTCGCGATCAAGAAGAAACGAGACCGCATTCCCCAATCAATAGGCAACGCTCTATCCGCGGGATAGAACCAAATTGACACCTTGACAGTCGCCATAAGTCCCCGGTCCGCTCTCCTGCCGGATTCCCCTTCGACGATTACGGCGTTGCCATGCAATTGTCGCGACTCGAAGCGCGGAAGACAGAAGCCGCTCGCCGAGTGCCCCCGCCAGCCGCGTTTGCTCGTGTGGCGAAACCTTTTAATAGTCTTCGGCGTGTCTCCGGCTATACCCTTTCACTGGGCCCGTTCAACGAAGGAGGGAACATGAGCAACAATCCAGGGAGAGTGGCCGGATTCTGGTACCTGCTGCTTAGCGTCATCGCCCCAATGCGGCTTATGTATATTCCCAGCAAACTGTTCGTACGCGGGAACGCGACCGCCACGGTCAACAACATCGCCGCTCACGAGTGGCTCTTCCGTTTCGGCATCGTGGGCGATCTGGTCTGCGCGGTGATCTTGATCTTCCTGGTGATGGCCTTTTACCGGTTGTTCAAGGGAGTGGACCAGAACCTCGCTGTGCTGGTGGTGATCTTCGGGGGTGTGATGCCAGCCCTCATCAACTTCGTTGGTGTGGTGAGCGACGCCGCCGCCCTAATGGTCGTGCGCGGAGCCGATTTCTTGTCCGCATTCGACAAGCCTCAGCGGGACGCGCTGGCCGTGCTGTTCCTCCGTCTGCGTGACCTTCAAAACACTGCCGCCGAGATCCTTTGGGGAGTATGGCTTCTTCCGTTGGCGATCCTGGTGTACCGTTCGCGTTTCCTGCCGCGGTTCCTGGGTGTCTGGCTTACCATCAACGGCTTCGCCTATGTGACCATCAGCCTCACAGGCGTACTGTTGCCGCAATACCAAGACAAGGTGTTTAGCCTGTCCTTTCCCGCCCTGCTCGGGGAGCTGGCGATCATGCTGTGGCTGGTGGTTAAGGGAGCCAAGCCGCAACCGCTGGACGCCGCGGCCTTATCGTCGTCGGCTGCCTAGCGATTAGTTCGCGTTAACGGACATCGGTATTCGGGATGGGCTGAGCGGCTGGCCCACCGAGAAGCTTTAGGTTCAGTGTCCCACCAGTGAACAGCATCTCCTCGATTGCACCGTCCACCGCCGATTGATCGAGGAGGCTGTCCGTCCCTAACCCAATTTGGAGTTGAGCGGCTCGACGCATCAATTCCTTAATGAATGCCGGAGTGGCCCTCTCGGTGCGCCGCACCAGTAAATCCATGATGGGCGGCGATACTTCCAGTCCACCGGAGTAAAGCTGAACGAGCTTTCTTCGACCCTCCTCATCAGGCAAGGGAAACTCGATGGCCTGGTCGATACGACCCGGCCGCGATGCAAGCGCTGGTTCGAGGTGGTCCGGACGATTGGTAGTCAGGATGAAAATCACGTCAGCATCTTCCCGGAGTCCGTCCATTTCGTTTAGTAGCTTGTTGAGTAGTATTTCCTGACCAGGGTTGTGCATCTGCTCGCGCTCACGGGCGATGAGGTCGACGTCTTCGATCACCATCGTCGCCGGCTGCAAGAAGCGCGCGAGCCGGAAGTACTCTCCGAAACAACGCTTACAGGCGTCACCCGGGACGACGCGACCTGGAGGCTTCTCGCCCAATGATGGACGTGTAGTCGGCAATCGGACTTTGCCGGTGAATCTGTCTGACACTTCATTCGCGCGCTTCTGGCTTAACAGCACGCCATTTGATTACCGCAATACCGAGGGCGACTAATGCGGCGTAGCGCCTTCGATCGGAGCCACTCTCGGCTGTGCGCCTGCCGGATTGAGCGCAAGGTTCACCCGTGCTCCGGACTGGATTAGCTGGGTTTCGCCGGGACCCTGGAAAAAGGTGAATCCCGGGCGACCCTTCCAAGCCTGCGGTCCCCCAAGCCTGATCCCGTGCTGCAAGGTCACGTCGTGGATCCTGGTGACCAGGGCTTCGTACTCCTTGTCGCCCTGCCGGTGTCCGGAAAAATTGCCCAGGTCGGTACTGGCGGCGAAGATGACATCGATTCCGGGAACGGAGGCAATCTTCTCGGCGTTCTCGACACCGATCGGGGTTTCAATCATGATCACCACCATCATGTTTTCATTGGCGGTCTCACGGTAGTCGTTGCCCCACAAAGCCCCGTACTGGCCGTTGCCTTGGCTGCGCCGACCCTCAGGCGGATACTTGGACCACTTCACCGCTGCCTGAGCCTTCTCCACCATGTCGACCGTCGGAACGATAATCCCCACCGCGCCGATGTCCGTCGCTTTCTGGATATCGCCCTCCGTCGCGTCCGGGACACGAATAAAAGGCATCGCCGGCGCCCCCCTGCAGGCCCAAATCATTCTGGCCACGTCCTCAAATGTAAGGGGGCTGTGCTGCATTTCGATCCACAAGAAATCGTAACCGGCGCTCGCCATCGCGCAATAGATATTCGGGTCGGGAGAGAAAACGGTAGCCCCGACAATCTGCTTGCCTTCCATGAGTTTCTGCTTGGCCGTGTTGTAAAGTCGCACGGGCACCTTTTGCCGTGGCACTTGCGCCTTTCCAGGCGCTATCCAGTACAAGACCATACAAATCACCGTGAATGAGACAACGTGCTTTGCTCGCATCAGCTTCTCCTTCCGGCAGACGCATCATTCGAAGCTGCCGCAAGAAATTTATACTACGCTAGCGAAAACAGGCCCACCCGCGCGCCAGGGGCCTCGCCATTCTTACATGAATGGCGCGCCACCAGTGACTTTACCAGGCGCGAGATACCGATGAATGGGGCCGTTCCCAGCATTCGTTATCGACAGCCACGTTTCTCGCGGATGAAAATTATGGAGTGCGGACCGGCCACGGGCACAACTGGGTCTCGCCCGGGCCTACGCTGCAGAAGGGGACCGCGAGAACGGCCGCAAAGCCTGCGAAGATTTCTTCACTACTGGGAAAGATGCGGACCCGGATATCCCCATACTTCGTCAGGCCAAAGCAAGAAACTCACCGCAACGGCCTCTGCCGTCGCTTCAGCATCAGGGAAAAAACAATAGCCCCGTTTCTCTGAAAGTACCCCAGAGGTCTAAAATGCGATTTTGGACGCGCGGAAGAGGTTTGCCGAAGTCGCGTTCTCGTCCATTTGCCAGGCCGCTCTCGCCACGAATTCAAATTGGCCGCCTCTTGCTCGTGTGGCGAAACATTTCGACAGCCTCCTGCGTCTCTCCGGTAGACCCGTTCAGTAGTCCCCGTACAACAAGGGAGGCAACATGAGTTCCACCAAGAACACTGGCAGATTCGCAGGCTTACTGTATGTACTCATGTCAATCGCCGGCTTCTTCGCCATGGCCTATGTTCCCAGCAAGCTGATCGTGCACGGAAACGCAACGGCGACGGCCAACAACATCTCGGCCTCCGAGACGCTCTTTCGCCTCGCCATCGCGGGCGAACTCATCGGCCAGGCCGGTTTTATCTTCGTGGCCCTGGCTTTGTACGACCTGCTCAAAGGGGTCAACCGGCGGCACGCCTCGCTCATGGTGACATTGATTGTGGTCTCGATCCCGATAGCGTTTCTGAATGAGCTGAACTCCATCGCTGCCCTCCTCCTCGCGCGCGGGGCTGACTTCCTGTCCGTATTCGAAAAGCCTCAGCGGGATGCCCTGGCTATGCTGTTCCTCAATCTGCATGGTCACGGCTTTGGTGTCTGCGAAATATTTTGGGGTCTGTGGCTCTTTCCGCTCGGGCTGCTGGTGTACCGGTCGCGATTCCTGCCGCGTTTTCTGGGCGTCTGGCTCGTCTTCGCCGGCGTCGCCTGGGTGATCCTGAGTCTTACGGGCCTGCTGTTGCCGCAATATCATGACAAAGTGTTTACCTACGCTCAGCCCGCCTTCTTCGGCGAGATAGCGCTCATGCTGTGGCTGGTCATCAAGGGCGCTCGGCCGCCAGCGCTGGATGCCACCGCCTCGTCGTCGGCGGCTGCCCGATAAAAGTCGCGTTAGCGGACTTCTGTTTATTTTCTGGAGGCCAGCTTTCGGCGCTTCCGAGCTGGCAAGCGTGACGCGGCGTTGCGGGTCACAAACTTATGGGCCATGCGGAGCAAGTCCCGCAAAACATCGGGAGTCACGCGAGAGAGGCGAACTAGCACGGAGCTATAGGCGATGTAGTGTTCCGTCACGTAGTAAACATCGGGGGCCGCAGCGAGCAACTCGGCGCGGTCATGGATATCCACGCAGACAACAAGCGAAGCGGGTTCAGCCGACCGATGTGCGGGGAGACAGGCCAGGAGTTTTCCATGGATCTTGAGCGCCGGTTGCCCGTACGCTGTGCTCTCCTCCACACCGGGCAACCGCAGCCCGATATTCCGCACGGTGTCGAAGTTGATTGTGCTTCTGGGCATAGCCCGGCACCACTTGCGCATTATAGTCGTTGTGGCTCCCCGAGCGGGTCCTTACTACCAGTACCTTCACATTGGCAGTTGTACCCAACTTTTGAGCTATTTCTCAAGTGGAATAGCGCATGAGTCAGGCGGCGTTTTCCTGGAGCTCTCTCTTTACGCTACGCTGGGCGCTTGCTCGCAGTTGATCGCCCAGGGTATGCCGAATTGATCGACAAGCGCTCCAAAGCGGACGGACCAGAAGGTTTTCTGGAGGGGCATTTGCACCGTGCCGTTTTCCGCCAGCGCGTGAAATATCCGTTCTGCCTCCACAGGGTCATCGATGCCCAGCAGCACGGTGAAACCCTTTGGTTGTTCATACTGCTCGGGAACAGGGTCGCCGCCCATCAAAACGTTGTCGCCGACGGCTAGAGTCGCGTGGAGGATCTTCTCGCGCCATCTCGGCGGCACTTGTTCTGCCATAGGCGATTTGCCATAGGTGAGCATGGTAACGATTCTGCCCCCAAGGCATCGTTCATAAAACCTGAACGCAGCCTCGCATTGCCCGCCAAAAGCTAGATGGGGATTCAATCGCATGGTGCGCTCCTTGAGATTGACCGAAGCGTAAGTGCCACATGGTGCCCCGTGAGTCAAGCGGCGTCTTCATTTTTCTCCGCCACCGCGTTTGTTGGTATCCTCTCGACGCCGTCTACCAAGCGGACGCCCACACCGTTGATTGAACCGATTGAAGACTTGACCAGCACTGCCCCCTGCGAATAAATTGCTAGCGCCACTCCGTTGGTTCGTGAATTGGGAGAAGAATCATGACCGCATCTAAACCGGCGCCTGCAGCGAAAATGACCGTCCCCTTCTATGGGCATGCCCGTCAGTACCACAGCATTAAGAGCGAGATTGACGAAGCATTCCACGCCGTCATCGAAAGCGAGTCCTACGTAATGGGTCCGACGCTGGAGCGCTTCGAAAACGAACTCGCCCACTATTTTGGAATGAAACACGCCGTCGGGGTGAACTCGGGTACGGACGCGTTGTGGCTTGCCTTCCTGGCACTGGGCATCAGCCCCGGCGATGAGGTGATTACAACCGCGAACACCTTTTTTGCGACGGCTGAAGCCATCTGGATCGCCGGCGCCAAAGCGGTCTTCGTGGATTCCGATCGGGCCACCAACAACATCGATGCCACGAAGATTGAAGCGGCCATCACTCCGCGCACCGTGGGCATCGTGCCTGTACATCTTTACGGACATTGCGCGGACATGAAGGCGGTCAGCGCCATCGCCAGGAAGCACAAGCTTTGGGTTGTTGAAGACAACGCGCAGTCCATTGATGCACATGGAGGCGGATTCAAACAGGGCGAATTGAGCGATGCAGTGTGCACCAGCTTCATCATCCAGAAAAACCTCGGGACCTATGGCGATGGCGGCGCACTCATCACCAACCGACCGGAGATAGACAATACCTTGCGGCGGCTGCGCAACCACGGCTCGCTAAAACGGTCCGTGCACACCTTTGGGTTCAATAGTCGGCTGGACGATCTCCACGCAGGATTCCTGAGCGTCAAGCTAAGGCATATTACCAAGTGGACCGATCAGCGCCGGGCATGGGCGAAACGCTATACCCAGGGGCTTACAGGCACTAGTCTCAAGCTTCCGAAGGAATTGCCGGGGTATCGCCACGCCTACCACCTTTACGTTGTGGAGCATCTCAAGCGCGATCAACTAGCGCAATTCCTAGTTGCGGCGGGGATCGATGCGAAGATGCACTACCCCATCGCGATTCACAAACAGGAGGGCTATCCATGGAACAAGCTGGCGGACCTGAAGCCGCATGTGCCCAACGCCGAGGCCAACGCAGCACAGTGCGTTTCTCTGCCGATGTTCACCGAGCTGACCGCGGAAGAAGTGGACTATACCATCGCTAAGGTCAAGGAATGGGATGCCGAATTCGGCGGGTAAGTTATCAACCAGGAACCGTTTCCGGGGAGGCGTAAAGAGCCGGATCTGCAGAAACTCCTCCGGGTTGTGCCGGAGCAGCGCGTGCGACTCTCACCGAAGTCCATCGCCGCGAGTACACCACCTGATGGCTGAAAGTTATGCTTCAGTGAAGCGCGCCTGTGATCGACAGGGATCGGGAGTTGGGACCGGTAGGCGGGCACCGGGCGACATTGCAGCACTTGCTTCCAGGGCTAAAAACTTTCGGCGTCGCCTGGATTGAATTCCTCTTGCGCAGGAAGAGTCCTACTGCAGGTCGAGGACGAGGAGGGTAATGTCGTCCTCCTGCGCGCGCGCGGAGTTGTGACCGGAAAAGCCGGCGATGTTGTCGAGGAGGGCGTTAGCGAAACGAGCGGCAGGGACATCCAGCTGCCTTTCCAGGAATTCTTTGCAGCGGGCCTTGCCGAATTCTTCCTGCTCGGTGTTCTTGGCTTCGAAGAGTCCGTCCGTATAGAGCAGACAGCGATCTCCGGGACTAACGCGGATTTCCACAGAAGAGTAAGCGGCTTCGGGAAACATCCCCAGCATCAGGCCGTTCTCTTCGATTTCCCGTACGGTACCCGCGGCGCGGGAGGCCAGCATGAGCGGGGGGTGGCCTGCAGCGGAGTAGTGAAGCAAGCTCTTCTCCAAATCCACGAAGAGATAAGCGGCGGTGACGAAGTGCTCTTCGAACTTGCCGCAGAGCGCACCATTCAAGCCGGTCAGAACGCGCACGGGATCGTGGGCGTGAGCCGCTTGGCCCGCGAAAGCGACCTTGAGCATGGCGGCGATCAGCGCAGCCGGCACGCCGTGTCCGGTGACGTCGGCGACCAGAATACCGACGCGCTTTTCGTCTACCCAAAGGAAATCGTAGAAATCGCCAGCGACGGCGCTCATGGGCGCGTAGCGCGCAGCAATTTCGAGTCCTGCGAGGGTGGGGACGCCTTGCGGAAGCGTGGAGGATTGAATCCCACGGGCGATTTCCAACTCTTTGTTGATGGCGATGAGTCGTTCTTCGTTCGCGAAGGTTCGGTACGCGGAGATGTATCCAAGACCCGCGACGAAGACTAGGAAACCAAGAAACTCCACGTTGTGCCCAGTCAGGATCTTAAGGCCCAAGAGATTCGCGTGCACGACGACCAGCATCCAAACGAGAAAGCCGGCGATAAACACGCGGAATTCGCGGCTGGACTGTTGGCGCGGGCCCGGGCGCCATTTATTGGCGACTAGGAATAGCGCGGTGGCCGCCAGCGTGCCGAGCACCACGAAGCTATTCGCGAAGGAGAGCTCTGCCAGACTGACTCCAAGCGCGGCGGCCAGGATTCCGATAATCGCGAAGCCCGTCTGTACGGCGAGAAGCCAGCGAAGGAAATTTCTGAGGTGTTCGTCGGCGACTTGGTAAAAGAAAAGGCCCAGGGGAAGAATGATGGTGCACGTGATGACCCAATCGGCGTAGGCCCAAAATATTCGCGACTCATCGAAGAGAGAGCGAAAGGACGGCCGAGAAACCAACAGCCTGACAGCATAGAGAATCGAGAACACGCCGACGTAAACGACGGTCAGATCGCGCGTCCTGCGGCGAAAGAAGAAAAGGGCGATCGCGGCGAGAGCGACAGTGAGAAGAGCGACGGCGGTCGCAATAATCGCGAGCTCCCAGCGCAACTCCGAGCGCGAAAAAGATGCCACCGCTTGAGCCCAGGGAAGCGTGCTGGTGTTCGATGCGTCGGCCATGTGGGATGGCATTGTATCCAAGTCCACCGCCATCTCCCACTCGGCCAACCCCGGCAGTGGCGACGGCTGCTGATGGCGCGCGCAGACAGGTGGCCGCGTCATTGCCCGAGTTGTTGATTCTCGATCTTATGCTGCCGAAAGTCAGCGGTTTCGAACTTCTGGCGGGATGGCGCGCCGACTTTAGAGTGACCAGAGAATTTGCACGTCACGCAGCGTGTCGGCCCCCCAATGACTAGGGACCAATGACTAACGGACTGGCATGCCTGCGCTTTGTCAGCTTATATTTGTTCAGGAGTCGAACATGATGCCTTTATCGCGCTCAACACGAGCAACCTGGCGTGTCCTCCTGATGAGCCTTTTAGCCGCCGTCGCTTCTCCATCTGCCACGGGGCAGGAAGCTCGCAGCCCGTCCCCTCCGGCTTCTACGACTGGCGGGCCGCTGCCGAACTGGACGGTAGAACAGGACCATCAGAACATGATGGATCAGCTCGGCATCAAGGCCCTCCGCCCGGGTCCGAGTGGCAACGAGAAAGCACCCAACCACGCCAATTACGACGAGTCCAAGGCCAATCCCTTCCCGGACTTGCCTGACGCTCTGACACTCAACAGCGACAAGAAGGTCACGACGGCCACAGAGTGGTGGCACGAGAGACGTCCGGAGATCGTCGAAGATTTCGAGCGCGAAGTGTTCGGCCGTGTCCCGCCAAATGTGCCTAAAGTAACCTGGACCGTCACGAGTACAGTCAACTCGAAGGCCGGTGTCTTCCCCGTAGTCGAAAAACAACTCGTCGGGCGTGTGGACAATTCGTCGTATCCGTCGATCAGCGTGGACATCCAGATGACTTTGGTCACGCCGGGCAATGCGAACGGTCCGGTGCCCGTCATGATGATGTTCGGCAGTAAGGCCTTCCTGCAGCGCATGGCCGAGATGATGGCCAAGCAACCTGAACTGAAGGCGATGATGGGGACCGATCCGCCCGCTACCGAGCAATTGATCGCTCACGGCTGGGGTTACGCGTTCATCGACCCGGGCAGCATTCAGGCAGACAATGGCGCGGGCCTCAGGAAAGGCATCATCGGTCTGACAAACCAGGGCCAGCTTCGCAAGCCGGAGGATTGGGGTGCGCTGCGGGCGTGGGCCTGGGGTGCCTCGCGCGGTCTCGACTATCTCGAAACCGACAAGGCAGTAGACGCCCAGCGCGTCGGCATTGAAGGCGTCTCTCGTTTTGGGAAGGCCGCGCTGGTGACCATGGCGTTTGATTCGCGCTTTGCGGTCGTGCTGGTCGGTTCCTCCGGGGAAGGTGGTGCCAAACCGCACCGACGCAATTTCGGCGAAGCAGTTGAGAACCTCACCGGCTCGGGAGCCTATCACTGGATGGCCGGCAACTTCCTGAAGTACGGTGCGGCTGAGGCTTCCTTTGGGAAGAAGAACGCCGGTGACCTGCCGGTCGACTCCCATGAGCTGATGGCGTTGTGTGCGCCGCGGCTGACCTTCATCAGCTACGGCATCCCGGAGAAGGGTGATGCCAAGTGGCTGGACCAGCAGGGCAGCTACATGGCAACCGTAGCCGCGGGGCCGGTGTTCCGTCTGCTCGGCGCGAAGGACCTCGGAGTCACGGACGACTATCATTCCGCCAAAATGCCGCCGGCGAATGTTGGACTTCTCGAAGGCCAGCTCGCCTGGCGTCAGCATGACGGAGGCCACACTGACGCTCCGAATTGGAAGTACTTTATTCCGTGGGCGGACGGGTTCCTGAACTATCACGCGGCCGTTTGGCAACTTCCGGCCGATCAGCCGGTGTTCCGGACGGATGCGAACTCGTTGGTCGCCCATTCCCAACTGCTGCGGAAGGCAAAGCAAGGTGAAACCGATGTCTATTTCGAGGGCGACTCGATTACGCGCCGCTGGGGCGCCACCGACTATCCTGAGCTGCTGGCCAATTGGAAACAGAATTTCTTCGGTTGGAACGCGGCTGATTTCGGATGGGGCGCCGATCAGACACAGAATATTCTCTGGCGACTGGAGAACGGCGAACTCGACGGAGTGAATCCCAAAGTCGTCGTTCTGCTCGCCGGCACAAATAACGTCGGTAATACGGCGGTGCATGATGATGCCGATGTGAGGGCAGACGATGTCACGCGAGGCCTTCAGGCGATTGTGCGAGTGATCGAGACCAAGGCGCCCGCGGCGACGATCATTGTGACGGGACTCTTTCCACGAAACGACAACATGAGCTTCATGCCCGTCATTGACCGGATCAACGGCAATCTCTCCAAAATCGCTGACGGTCAGAAGGTCCGGTATTTGAACATCAACCACAAACTCGCCGATCACGACGGCAGACTCTTCGATGGGATGATGAACGCCAGGGACAAGCTGCATCCGACCCTCAAGGCGTATCAGATTTGGGCCGACGCATTGA
>MNIJ01000180.1 GCA_001919715.1 Acidobacteria bacterium 13_1_20CM_58_21 | reverse complement strand
CTATGACGCTCGCGCACAATTTTCCAATGGCGCTGGACGAAGCGAATCACCGATTATTTGTGGCCACCCATGAACCGCCTCGCCTGGCTGTCTTTGAAACCAGTTCGGGTCACCCCGTCGCCACGCTCCCCTGTGTGCAAGATGCCGACGAGGTGTACTACGATTCCGGTCGAAAACGGATCTACGTCCCAGGTGGAGAAGGCTATATCAGTGTTTTTCAGCAAGTGGATGCGGATCATTACCAGCTCCTCGCCAAGGTTCCCTCGACGCTGGGCGCCCGGACCGCCGGATACTTTGGCAAGGGAAGAAAGGGCTTTGACCGTTTTTTCCTGGCCGTCCCGGCGCGTGCCGATCATGGCGCCGAAATGTGGATCTACACGGTCCAGGATTAAGATCGCAAACTTTGCTGAATCAGAACGTGTTTACGGTAGCCTGTTTGTAGCCAAAGCCGCCTCTTCGGGCTGTGCGATCGGACAGCTAGGCGCAGATGTGGTCCAACCTCTGGACCAGCACCCTACCCTGCAGGGGCCTCATTGCGGTTCTAGATGTGGGCAATTAAGGAATTGCTTGACAGCTTGTATTATATGGTGGTACAGCGGCTATACCTATTTTGCGGGGGAGGTCCTCATGCAGTCGAAGGCTCAGCGGAACATCATGCAGGGGTGTGCGGTTCTGGCCAATCTGGTTCGGGTTTTGGCCGTTGCTTACGTCGCACTACTTGCTTGTGTCGCAGTCCGCCCGCAAGGTAGTTCGGGCAGAATTTTGGGTGTCGTCACCGACCAGTCCGGCGGCAACGTCGGGGGGGCGACTGTAACCATTACGGATGTGGCACGCGGCGTCTCACAAACTCTGACCACGGACTCGGATGGAGCCTACCTGGCCTCGAACGTTCTGCCCGGCACTTACACAGTGCGGGCCGAATTCAAGGGTTTCAAGATTTTTGAGCGCAAGAACATCTTAATAGAGGTTGGCAAGGACGCGCGCATCGACGCCGTCCTCCAGCCCGGCTCGACCAGCGAAACCATCACCATCACCGAAGACGTTCCCATGGTGGATACTACTTCCACTACGTTAGGTGGAACGATCAGCAATGAAATCATTAACGACCTGCCACTGAACGGGCGCAACTACCAGAATCTTGTCTCTCTCCGTCCCGGCACAATGATCTACCCAGGCGGCGGACCCTGGACACAGAGCACCAACGGGATTCGTCCCGAGGACACCAGCTACATCGTCGACGGCATTACCAACGACGAAGCCTTCATGGGCCTCAGCGTCACCAACGCAGCCGCTGTCATCGGTGATGCCGCCACGCTTATACCGATTGATGCGATTCAGGAGTTCAATACGCAGGTCAATCCCAAGGCCGAGTTCGGCTGGAAACCAGGCGCGGTAACCAGCGTCGGATTGAAATCCGGGACCAACGACATCCATGGCACTGCTTATGGCTTTGGTCGCTCGGATTCCTTCGACGCGCGCAATTATTTCAATCCAGCGGGAGATCCAAAGACTCCCGTCGAACTCGAACAGTATGGCGGATCAGCCGGTGGACACATCATTAAGGACAGGCTGTTTTATTTTGGTGCATTCGAGGGCCAGATGTATACCGTTGGCAACTCCCTACCAGGACATGTCCCGACGACCGCTTCCATTGTCGGTGGCGGCGGTAACGGGTGTGTGGTCATCACTACGGGCGACTGCTCCATCAGCGTCGCCGATGCCACCCAAGACCTGATGGCGCAGAACCCGACCTTCGTGGTTAATCCGCTCAGCAATTACTTATTGGGATTCTACTCTCCCACCCCTAACACCGGGCAAGGGACGTTTGTCTCGCTCAACTATCCGAACGTCAATAGCTCAAAGAACGCCATCGGGAAGGTGGATTACCATGTCAACGACCATCACGCCGTGAGCGGCTCTTATTTCTTTGGCAACGACACCATCGTGGGGATGGACTTCTTCGAGCTCTTGCCACAATTCCGCACCAAGGTTCATTCTCGGGCTCAAGACGTCTCCGCCCACTGGGCTTGGAGTCCAAGTTCCAGCTTGGCCAACGAGCTCCGCGGTGGCTTTACACACTACGTTCTCCAGATCCTCCCCGACGATATCGGTTTTCCCTATAAAATCAATACCGGCCTCTCCAATCTCCTGTTGAGCGGGATACCCGACATCAGAATCAATCCTTTTTCGCAATTGGGCGCCTTCCATAATTTTCCCAAAATCGTCGGGCCCGACAAAGTCTATGACTTTCTTGATCAGCTGTCCTACTTGCGTGGCAAACATGCCTTTAAGTTCGGTGGCGAAATCCGTGACGACCAGGTCCATCAGGCTACTTTCCGGGCTGGCCGAGGCCGGATGAGATTTGCTAATTTGGAAAATTTTCTCCAAGGCATCCCGGGGAACACCACTTTTTTGGCCGGAGATCCCACGCGTAATATCACTCAGTGGCTTTACGCCGGCTATGCTCAGGACGACTGGCGCATCACTCCCAAGGTGACGCTGAATCTCGGATTCCGCTACGAGCTACAGGGTGTTCCCAAGGAAGCCAAAAACCTGTTCGGAAATTGGGAGCCCGCCGTCGGCTTTGAACAGGTAGGCAAGAACATCAGTTCGATCTATAACAGAGACAACAAGAACTTTTCGCCTCGCTTGGGTGTTGCTTGGGACGTGACCGGGAAGGGCACCACCATCGTCCGCGCAGGAGGGAGTCTCATCTACAGCCTTCTGTCCATGAACGCATTCCTTTCCCAGCAGAACACACAAAATACCGTTACGCTCGGCCTTGGCACCATTCCTACTGGCGCGACGATTTTCGACTCCGCATGTCCGACCGGTTGCCCCGGAACCGGAAACATTTTCACCACTGGGGTCACCATCCCCGGATCCGGTCTTACCTGGAAGGATCAATCCACCGCGATCTATCCGTCCAACGTGACTGGCTTGGTTCAATGCGGCGACGGCCTCGGAACCAACCCCGGTCCTTGCGACACCTTTGCCATGAATCGCAACTTCCGTACTCCCTACGTTGAAAACTGGACGATTGGTATCCAGCATGCCTTTTCCAGCAAACTTTCCCTAGAGGCGACTTACGTTGGCAATCACGGCGTAAAACTCCTTGGTGTCGGGGATCTCAATCAGCCAGCCGTTGGGTCTGGGTGGAGTCCTGCGGAAATCACCGCCTGCTATCAATCACTCTATAATCCCGACGTTTGCGCTGCCGATGGTGGCGCTGAGGGAGCGGCTCGGCCTTACACGATCAACGGCAAGGCCCCCTACCTCGGATTCATCAACTACCTTTCGAATGCGTATGGATCGACGTATCACGGTTTACAAACTACTCTAACTGCTCGCAACTACCATGGCCTCGATTTCGTGGCGGGCTACACCTATTCTCATGCCTTGGACGACGCCTCCTCCAACTGGGTTGCTTTCCTTCCTAAGGACAGCGCCAATCCCGCCTTAGACCATGGCAGCAGCGACTTTGATATCCGGCACCGCTTTACGCTCTCGGTGACCTATACGCTTCCCGAGAAGAAAACCATGAGCCAACTCCTGGAGGGCTGGCAACTCAATACCATCATAACGTTACAGAGCGGTCAGCCTTGGGGAGTCAATGACCAGTCCTTTGATCTGAGCGGAACCGGCGATCTGGCTGATCGCTGGAATTTCTTTGGCAATCCCTCCGACTTTAAGTCGCAGGGACCGAATGGCCTCCCTTATGTCTCGCCAGCGAGCTTTACGGTTGATACCGATTCCGCCTCGCCCACTCTTGGCAACGTTCTTGGCGTGGCAAGCGGAGCACCGGCAGGAGCGTCAACGTGTTTTGCTGATGCATCGTCGCAAGCCGCCAAGAATATGCTGGCCTTCGCCGGCTGCTATGCCAATGGCAAATCGGCGCTTCTTCCTCCGCCCTTCGGAACCTTTGGCACGATGGGTCGCAACATTTTCCGCGATACTGGTTTCCATAACGTCGATCTTTCCATCACCAAGAGCTTCAAGTTCGGAGAACGGTTGAAGGCGCAGTTCCGCGTCGAGACATTTAACTTTCTCAACCACCCCAATTTCGCCAATCCCTATGGGAGCACGAGTGGTTACGGCCAGGGCGCAACTGGCGACCCGTCACAGGCTGGTGCCTTCGGCTGCGGCTGCGCGACCCCGGACAACGCTTCCTTCAACCCCGTGCTGGGCTCGGGCAGTAACCGCGCCATCCAATTGGGATTGAAGTTCATTTTCTAACCGCTGTTTGGGCGGATGGAAAATCGGGAAGCGGCCGGACACTCACTCGGCCCCTTTTCCTGTATAAGGGAATACAAAGTTTCTTGGGAGGCTACAGAAACGATGAGACGCTACGCCGTGACTACCGCTGTGCTTGTCCTCGGCGTCATGCTGGCTGTGCAGCCTGGCCCGCGCGCCATTGCCGCCGCAGACGAACCATCGCTTCTCCAGATCGACAACGATTTTGTGCAGGCCGCTGCGAAACACGACAAGGCGACGGTCGGCAGACTGCTCGACACGGATTTTACCTGGACGGAGGCGGACGGAAAGACGCAAGCTAGGATTGACGTCCTCAAGTCCCTGCCTACGCCCGCACTTGGCAACGAAACTGGGGCGCAACTTAAGCCGCGCACCTACGGTCAAGTCGGCGCGGTGATGTCTGGTCGCGACAAAGTCCACGTTCTGCGCATCTGGGTGAAGCGTCCGGCAGGCTGGCGTTTGATCGTCTATCATGAGGTCGCTCTGGGGCAGCAGGCCGCGACCGCGCCCGGCTTCGGCGTGAATGACTGCCAGAATCCTTGCAAGACGGTGCCATTCAAACCGAAAACCGAAGCGGAGCAGGCCATAATTGCTTCCTGGCAGGCGCTGGAGACGGGCGTTACCAACCATGACGCTTCCGCCTGGTCACCGCATATCGCTGAAGAGTTCGTCATGCTCGGCTCGAGCAACGATCATCCACTGAGCAAGGCCGATCGCATCGCAATTCTCAATTTGCAGAAGCAAACCGGCCATGGTTCGGCGCCCGCCCCGCTGGTTTCGGCGCAGATGTTTGATTTTGGAGATGCCGTGGTGATGACCTGCCTCCATCAGCCGTATTCTGGCAAGCCGGTCCATGTGAGCCGCTTGTGGATCAAGCGAAACGGTCACTGGGTCATGTCCATCAGCTATCAAACTACGATTCAGGCTGCGCCGGCCAAAGCCAGTTAGAAATTGCTCGCTCACGACCACCATCACCGGGAAACGCGGAACGCTGCATGAAATGTCTCGTCAAGCACGCACTCGTTGGTGGCATCGTGTGCTTCGCCGCCATCACTGCTTTTTCAAGCAGTCACTGTTCTGCTTCGGGTGCCGATCAAGAAGTATTGGAGACAGATCGTGCTTTGGTCCGCCTCCTTAGCTTGGGGGACAAGGCTTCTCCCCATGACTATCTCGCGCTCGACGAACTCTTGGACGAGGAATTCACTTGGATCGATTCGAATGGAAAGAGCTTGAGCAAGCCTGAGGCCCTCAAGAATTTTCCCGCGCTCGCGAACCCCGACGTTGGACTGCAGGAACACACCTACGGCCGCTCCGCGGTCGTGCGAGCGAATCGCGGCAGAGCGCAAGTGATACGTGTCTGGGCCCGGCGCGCGTCCGGATGGCGGCTCATGCTTTACCAGGAGGTTACATTGGTCGTGAAGTCAGAGCCGCCCGTCGCGGACGGAGCGGGAATCAGCAACTGTGAAAATCCTTGCAAGGACATCCCCTTCCACCCCGAGACGCCATCCGAGAAAGAGGTAATCGCTTCGTGGCAGGGAGTGATGAGAGCGATGGCGCACAAGGATGCCAATGCTTACGCGCCGCTGATTGCTGACGAGTTCACAGCGACCGACACGCATCATGACCGGGCGTACAGCAAGGCCGACCGCATCGAGCAAATTAACAAGCAGAAGCAGTCGGGAGTCCAGTCTGTGCCGCCGCCTCTAGTGTCCGCCCGCATGTTCGACTTTGGCGATACGGTCATGATGATCGCGCGCGAGCAGCGCGCGAATGCCAAAGCCTATTTCAATACACGTATGTGGGTGAAGCGTGAAGGGCGCTGGCAGATGCTTTTCAGTTTTAATACCAGGATTGAGTAGAATGTTCCAATCGTGAAAACAAAACCCGTCAAAGTGGGCATCGTGGGGCTTGGCCGCTGGGCCAAGGTGCTGACCCGGACCTGCGCCAATTCACAAGAAATAGAAATTGTCGCCGGCTACAGCCGCTCCGAAGAAAAACGTCAGGCATTCGAACAGGAACTTGGCGTTCCCTCTGTCCCCGATATGAAGGCGATGCTCTCAAACCCCGAGATTGCGGGCGTAATCCTCACCGTTCCTAACGAGCAGCATCTTCCCGTTGGCGCCCAAGTCGCCCAGGCCAGGAAGCACGTCTACACCGAGAAACCCATCGCCAGCACGCTCGAAGACGGATTGAAGATCGCGGCTCTAGAGCAGCAGTACGGTATCACCGTTACGGTAGGCCATAGCGCGCGATTGATGGCGGGCATACGCCAAATCCGGGCCGCGATCGACAGCGGTGAGCTGGGCCGCATTGCGTTCATGGAGGCCAACTTCTCGAATGAGCGCGCGCTGGAGCTCACTCCCAAGGCCTGGCGCTGGTACAAAGACAAAGCGCCGGGAGGGCCGCTGTCACAGTTGGCGATTCATCAGTTCGACGTCCTCCATTATCTCGGCGGAGAAGTCGTCGAAGCCAGCGCGATGGCCGCTAAACTTTCTCCGGTGGGTGCTGAAGTCGACGATCAGTCCATGACCCTTCTTAAATTCGCAGATGGCAAGGTCGGCTACGTCGGATCGTGCTGGACGTCGCCCGGAGTTTTTTCCGTGCGTGTGTTCGGCTCTAAGGGATTGATGCACTATGAGATCGACTTCAATACCTGGGATACTCCCGGCCAACTCCACAAGAATGCGACACTTTACATTCAGCGAGGCAAGGATGGCTATGCCAAGCGCCAAGAGCTGCAGGTCCCGGAAAGCGACATGTTCCGAACGGAGCTCGAAATGTTCGCCAATAGCTGCAGGACGGGAAAGCCCGGCGAATTAAGCGCGTATAACGGGAATGTCGCCGTGGCCATCGTTTACGCTGCGCTGCGCTCCATCGAAACAAACGGCCAGTACACGCGTATAGCGGATGTACTCAGAGAAGCCCAGGCGCGCGTTCGAGAAAGGGTCCACGATGTTGCCTAGCCGCTATTTCATCGATTTGACGCAGCCGGAAATCGCCGCGCAATTGAAGAAGAATCCGCTCGTCATTTTGCCGCAGGGCAGCGTTGAGCAACACGGTCCTCATCTCCCCACCGGCACCGATATTTTTGCTTCGAGTGTCATCGCCCATGCCGTCGCCGAGCGCATGGACGGGCTGGTGTTGCCGGGAGGCCCGCTCGGCGTGACCCCATTGCACATGCCTTTCGAAGGCACGATCACGCTCACTCCGGACACCTACATGCGAGTGGTCACGGAAACATGTGCCTCCACCGCGCGGCACGGCGCAAAATATCTTCTGATCCTGAATTGGCACGAGCTCAATATCCCGCCCCTCGGCGTCGCGGCCGACTTGCTCCATCGCGAATACGGGATGACCGTACTCACCGTGCAGGCCTGCTTCGTTGCTGAAGACATGTTCGGAAAGGAATGCGGCGGACTCACGCACGGCGGCGAAATCGAAGCGCTTGCCGTCCTCGCTTACCGTCCTGATCTGGTGCACTTGGAGCGCATCGATTATTCCTCGGATCACACACATGGGCACAAGATCGATGCGCTTCGGCGTACGCGCAGTTTTCAGCCGGTCTTGTCCGATGTACGTTCCATCGCACCGACCGGCTGGTACGGCAGTCCGCAACATGCCAACGTGGAGAAAGCGCGCCGCATGGTGAACGATGTTGCTGACGCGATCACCAACCAGTCCGTGGAAATCTTCAAACAACTCGACAAGCTCCAGGGCGGGATCGCGGAAATCAAACCATCGAGCAAGGTGCGCTGATGGCGCGCGTTTTCACCCAGGCGGAAGCCAAGCGCCTTGGACTTCCGGGTCGCAAAGCGCTGGAGATTGTCTCCGGAGAAAAGGGCGCTCTTGGTGTCACTTTGCGGCTCGTTGAGATTCCCGTGCCCCAGCCTGGTGAATCGCTCCGCAGCCCGCATCGGCATTGCGACCATGAAGAGTGCATCTATGTCTTGTCCGGCAAAGGCACGACCTTCGCCGACAGTGGCGAATTCCCGCTCAAGCCCGGCGATACTGTCCTGATTCCTCCCGGCGAGAAGCACGTGACCCATAACACCGGCAACGAACCGCTCCTTCTCTTGTGTTTTTTCCCTGTCGCCGATATAAACAAGGGCACTGCAGAACCCGGCGTCTCTTCCCGTACTTCTCATCGGCCATGACCATCGATGTGCTCTGTTTGCGCCCCGAAGCCGATTTTCAGCGTGCCGGAGCGTTACCGCACTCCACGCTCAAAATCGCTTACCGCGCTCCCGATGACCCCGATGTTCCGGAATTGATGAAGCGAGCCAGCTCCCTGGTGATTCCCGCCGTTGGCCCCAAACTTCCTCGAGCCCTGTTCGAAAACAGCTCCATCAAGTTCGTCCAAGTCACCGGCGCAGGTCTGGACCGCCTCGATTTACCGGCTCTAAAGCGCCTCGGCATTTCCGCAGCCAATGTCCCCGGCGGGAGCAACACTGCCGTGGCGGAATACGTGGTCACGGCCGCATCCGTTCTTCTGCGTGGCTTCGCATGGGCCGACGCCGAAATCCGCGCCGGCCATTACCGCGAATTTCGGGCGCGCATGATTGCGGACAGTCTCTCCGGCCTCGATGGCCTGGTCGTTGGCATCGTGGGACTCGGTGTGATCGGTCTGGCTGTGGCTGAAGCGTTTCAGAAGCGAGGCTGCCAGCTCTGCTACCAGGATCCCGCTCCGAGAGATCCGCATGTGGCTGAATCGCTCGGCGCGAAATCCGTTTCCCTCGACGAATTGTGCAGATGGGCTGACGTCGTCACCTTGCATGTGCCTCTGCTGCCTGCCACCGAAGGGCTTGTCGGCCAACGCCAGCTCGCAGCCATGAAACCAGGAGCCATCCTGATTCAAGCCTCCCGCGGCGGCATCGTGGACGAAGCGGCCCTCGCGGATTCTCTCAAGTCCGGCCATCTGGGTGGCGCTGCAATCGACGTTTACTCCGAGGAGCCCCCTGGGGCCGATAGTCCGCTCCTTGGCCTCGAAGGTGATGCCGCGCGCCGCGTCCTCTTTACTCCACACGTCGCTGGCGTCACCCGCCAATCCACGGCCTTCCTTTTGCGCGCTGCCTGGCGCAACGTCGAGCGCGTACTCATCGAAAACGTGCCGCCACTGGATCGCGCCTGGTAAGAGGAGCAATGAAAATTTCTCTCCGACTTCAGCCCATCCTCTGGAACACCCGAGACTTCCACTCGTGACCACCTCCTTATCCACCACGCCGCATAAGCCCTGGTACTCCATTCTCTACGTGCAGGTGCTCATCGCCATCCTCATTGGCATCCTGATCGGCCATTTCTCCCCAAAGACCGGCTTGTCCCTCAAGCCTCTTGGCGACGCCTTCGTCGCCTTGATTCGAATGATGATCGCCCCCGTGATTTTCTGCGTCGTCGTGCAGGGCATCGCCTCCATAACCGATCTCAAGAAAGTCGGCCGCATCGGCATCAAAGCCTTGCTCTATTTTGAAGTCGTCTCCACACTCGCCCTCATCGTCGGCATTCTCGTCGCGGGGTTTTTTCATCCCGGCGCCGGCCTCAACATCAATCCCCTGTCACTCGATCCCAAAACGGCCGCCGGCTATGCCAGCCGAGTCAAGGAGACCGGTCTCATCCCCTTCCTGCTCGCCATCATCCCGCGCACCTTCGTTGACGCCTTCTCCAGCGGCGACGTTCTCCAAGTCTTGCTCGTCTCCGTTCTTTCCGGCTTTGCCGTCTCTCTGCTCGGCGCTCGCGGCGATTCGCTCACCCGCGGCATCGTCATGCTCAGCAAAGTCATTTTCGACATCATCCGGATCATCGTCCGCGCCGCCCCGCTCGGCGCTCTCGGCGGCATGGCCTTCACCGTGGCCAGTTACGGCGTCGCCTCGCTTTCGAATCTCCTTAAACTGATCGGCACCTTCTATGCTGCCAGCTTGATCTTCATCATCATCATTCTTGGTGCTATTGCGCATTTCGCCGGCTTTTCCATTTTTCGCTTCATCGCCTATATTAAGGACGAACTCCTCATCGTCCTCGGCACCAGCTCCTCCGAAACGGTCCTCCCGGACATGATGCAAAAGCTGGAGCGCCTCGGTGCCCCGCGCTCCATCGTCGCCCTGGTCTTTCCCACTGGCTACAGCTTCAACACTGACGGCACCAACATCTATCTCACCCTCGCCACGCTCTTCCTCGCGCAAGCGACGAATACGCAACTCCATTTCAGGCAAATCGTGGGCATCCTTCTTTTCGCCATGATCGCCTCCAAAGGCGCTTCCGGCGTCACCGGCACCGGGTTCGTCACCCTCGCCTCCATCCTCGCCTCCATCCCTTCCATCCCCATTCAGTCGCTGGCACTTCTCGTCGGCATCGACAAATTCATGAGCGAATGTCGCGCCCTCACCAATGTGATCGGAAATGGTGTCGCCACCATCGTTGTCAGCCGCTGGGAGAAAGAACTGGACCGTGCCAAGCTCCGCGAGGTGATGACCCATCCTCTCGAGAACGGTGAAACCAAATCGCCCTAGATGGCGTTACAATACCAGCCATGCCGGTCTCATCGCCCGCCCGCCGCAACTTTCGCAAGCAACAAGGAGGTCCTGTGCAAGCCACGCTTCTCGATCGCCGCAGTTTTCTTCGTGTCTCCGCTGTCGCCGGCGGAGGCATCCTCGTCGCTCTTCATTTCGATCCCGTCGACGAAATCTTTGCCCAGGCGCCGCAGGCCCCGCCCGCCGCCTTCTTGCCCGCTGCGTTCCTTCGTGTTGCCACAGACGGCATCGTCACCATCATGTCTAAGAATCCCGAAATCGGTCAGGGTGTGAAGACCCATCTTCCCATGATCATCGCGGATGAACTCGACGTCGACTGGAAAGACGTCCGTGTTGAGCAAGCCGATCTCGACGAAACGAAATACGGCCCTCAGCGCGCCGGTGGCAGCACTTCCACTCCCACCAATTGGGATCCGCTGCGCCGTGTCGGCGCTGCCTGCCGTCAGATGTTTGTCGCTGCCGCTGCGCAAACCTGGTCCGTCCCCGAATCCGAATGCCAGACCTCTTCCGGCCGTGTCATCCATCAGCCGACAAAACGCACTCTGACGTACGGCGCGCTTGCCGAGAAAGCGGCCGCGCTGCCCGCGCCCGATCTCAAGTCCGTCAGGCTCAAGGATCCCAAGGACTACAAGATCATCGGCCAGTCCATTCACAGCGTGGACAACGCTTCCATTGTCACTGGAAAAAATCTCTACAGCATCGATTTCAAAGTTCCGGGAATGTTGTACGCGATCTATGAAAAATGCCCGGTCTACGCCGGCAAGTTCATGAGCGCCAATTTCGACGAGATCAAAGCCCTGCCCGGCGTCCGCGATGCCTTTTCAGTGGATGGAAGTTCCGATCTGCTTGGCTTGCACTGTGGCGTCGCTATCGTTGCCGACACCTGGTGGCAAGCCAACAGCGCCCGGAAGAAATTGCGCGCCAAGTGGGAGGAAGGCCCCACCGCGCAGCAAAGCAGCGGAGGTTTTGCCCGCCGCGCCGAGGAACTTTCCAAACAATCTCCCGCCATCACCCTCCGCACCGACGGGAACGCCGAGAAAGCTCTGCAGACTGCCGCAAAGACCGTCGAGGCTGCTTATTCCTATCCCTTCCTCGCGCACGCACCCATGGAGCCGGAGAATTGCCTCGCCCATTACCACGACGGCCAACTCGAATTCTGGTCGCCCAGCCAGACACCTGAAAATGGCCGCCTGCTCGTCTCCAAAGTTCTCAATATTCCCCACGACAACATCATCGTCCACTTGAAGCGCGCCGGCGGCGGATTCGGCCGTCGGCTCACCAATGACTACATGCTGGAAGCCGGTGCTATTGCTAAGCATGTAGGCGTCCCCGTCAAACTCCTCTGGACCCGCGAGGACGATTTTCACCACGATCACTATCGCCCCGCCGGGTTTCATTTCCTCAAGGGTGGCCTCGATGCCTCCGGCAAACTCATCGCCTGGCGCAATCATTTCGTTAGTTTCGGGGAAGGCGAGAAGTTCGCTCCCTCCGCAAGCATCCCCGGCAACCAGTTTCCCGGCACATTTCTCCAGGACTTTTTCTTCGGAGCCTCACTTATGCCTCTCGGCGTTCCCACCTACGCCCTGCGCGCTCCCGGAAGCAACGCCTTCTCCTGGGTCTTTCAATCTTTCACCGACGAGCTCGCTCACGCTGCGGGAAAAGATCCTGTCCAATTTCGCCTGGATCTTCTCGGCGCGCCTCGCGTCTCCAGCGTCTCGCCCTCTACCAATCCCGGCGATGTCGATCTCGACGCTTCTCGCATGCAGGGAGTCCTCAAGCTCGTTGCGGAAAAATCCGGCTGGGGCGAGCGAAAGCTTCCGAAAGACACCGCCATGGGTGTTGCCTTCCAATTCGCGCATCGCGGCTATTTCGCCGAAGTCGTCGAACTCCGTGTCGACGCCAAGAAGAAGATCAAGGTCAACAAAATCTGGGTCGCCGGCGACGTCGGCAGCCAGATCATCAATCCCACCAACGCTGAAAATCAGGTCCGCGGCGGAGTCATCGAAGGGCTGAGCTCCGTCATGTCCTACGAAATCACCATTGACGGAGGCCGCGCCGTCCAAAGCAATTTCCACGAGTATCCCCCGGTCCGCATGAACCAAGTGCCGCCCGAAATCGAAGTTCATTTCCTCAAAACAGACAACTCCCCCACCGGCCTCGGCGAACCCGCTCTCCCGCCGGTTCTTCCGGCGGTGTGCAACGCGATCTTTTCCGTGTCTGGCGAGCGCATCCGCTCGTTGCCGCTCTCGAGACACGGCTTCTCCTGGGCCTAGTGATTTCGGACTCTGTAGCCTTAACGGCAAGCTCGGTTGGTCAACCTCCATTCACTGGCAGCCGTCAGCGGGGCTCTCCTGGATAGTTCCCCTGAAACCAGGAAATTGCGCTCAAATATTCGTAAATCGCTCGAACGTCATAATCGGTTTTCCCGAATTCCCCGTCCCACGTGAACATCCCCGAGTACGCCGCCTTTAATCATCTAGAACAGCTGATAGTCAGGCTTGCGCGGAGGCCGGAAGCGTCAGAATCCCCGCCACGAATCCCAGAAGAGATTTACGCATGGCACCTCCTGCGCCCTCGGAATTGGGCGCTAGTTCTCTATCTGATGAACGTGTTTTAGAGCGGTCGCCATCAGCTTCCTTACTCCTTTATTTCGTTGTTTCATTACTTCCGGTATCTAGCTTTCTCACCAAATACGGAATAATCACCTGCCGGAAGATCACCGGATCAGGCCACACTTTCACCTGCCGTCCCAGGTGTCCTCCCTGCGGATTGATCCACGCCTCCTTGGGAACGTCTCCGCTGCTGAGAAGCAAATACGTGTCGGAAATCGGAACCTGCGTGTCCAGAGCCCCGGCGATAATCAGCATCGGCGCCATCGGCTTTCCAAGCAGGCCCTGCGAAACCAGCGACATCTTCGGGAAAATGTTCGCCAGGTCATCCACCGTTTTCGCGCCTTCGTAGATGGACATCAGCGCCGGGCCGAGCCCGAACAGATACTCGCGATTTCCCAGCGTCTTGTTGATCACAAAATCCTTCTGAAATGTCGCGTCCGCTGGCGGCGACTGCGCCACCACCGCCTTCAATCGTGTGTGCTCGATGATCGCTAGCTTCGTCGCCCAATATGCCCCGAAGCTTTGCCCATCCATGCCAATGCGCGTCTTGTCCACTTCCGGCCGCGTTTCGAGGTAATCGATCACGCGAGAGAATTCGCGTTCCGCCGTTTCGCTCGCTTTGATCGGAGACTGGCCCGTGCCCGGCGAATCCAGTCCGACGAATCCAATTCCATACGCCAGAATTGCGCCAAAATTCTCGGAAAGATCTTCTTTGCGGCTATCCAGACCGCTAATCGCAATTACCATCGGAACAGGACCTTTCGCATTTTTAGGCAACCGCAAATAGCCGACGATCTCCGAACCTTCAAACGGAATGCGCACGACTTCCAGGAGCGGATCCATCAGTCGTGTATGCGCCAGAAAGGCCTCCAGCGCTTTCCCGTACGCGCGCTGCTTGCCGGGAGAGGCCGGCACCGGCCAACGCCCGAACGAATACAGACGCCACGCTTTCACGTACAACCCGCTCGCCTTTGCAGCGTCCGTGCCCTCGAGCGCTTTGGCTTGCGCCATGTAGCGATCCGCAACCGCGCTGAACCCGGCAGCCCACTCGTCATAGTCGGACGTTTTGATCACAGCAAACGCCTCGCGCACGTCGGCGGGATCGAGTCCGATCAACGGATACATCCCATTTTCCGCCCGCTTGATTGCTTCGGTCTTGATTTCCTCGAGTGTTCGCTCTTTCTGCGCCTGTGCCATTGCAATTCCTGCCCAGACAAGCGCGCTGAGAATCATCCCCGCAATCCGCAGGACTTTCACACCTCTTTGCATCGCGATGTAATCCATTCACTTCGCCCCTTTGAGCCTTGCGAGCGCCCCGGAGTAATAAGACGAATCGTAGTATTTCTCCGGCGCGGGGGGATGCCCGCCCCACTGGCCTTCTACTTCCGCTCTCAGTTTCAGCACGTTCTTGAAGCCATCGAGATCGAAGTTCGCGTCCTCGGCATACCCGCCGTGACCTTCAAGCAAAATCGCGTACGTCTCCGCCGCGACGTCAGCGGGAATTTTAGATTCCTTCATCATCAGCTCAATCACCGTCTGTTTGTTGGTCGGAGCCATCAGCCAGCGCTGTGCCTCGATATACGCGGCAAGATATCCCACCAGCGTATCCTGGTGTTCGCTCGCCCATTTACGCTGCACGAAAGCACCGTAACTTTGATACGGCCCAATCAGCTTCTGCGTCGAGCCGAGGCTCACGAAACCTTCGCGCTTGGCAACAATCGATGCCGGTGGGCCAAGCATGGAACCAGCAAATTCTTTGTGTTCGCGCATGGCCACCAATCGCTGCGGTGTGGCACCGTAAGGTTTCATCTCGTAGTCCCGCCCCGCTTGCAGTCCATTCAGAAGCAAGATCTTTTTCAGCTGAAGAGCGTAGGCCGTGTTCACCGCATCCACGATAAGAGTTCTCCCTCGCAATTCCGCGGGCGAATGAATGTCCGGCTGCACAAAAAGCTCATTCAACGAACCTTCCCCTCCCATCACAATGACCACGTCAGCGCCCGTGAGTTCCACCATCGCGACAGAGTTGTCTACTGCCGCGTGGGCAATGTTGGCTTTTCCCTCCGCCAAGGCAGCCCGCATGGCATCCGAATTTGGTGCCGGGTTGACCTCCACTTGGATTCCGAACTTCGCGAACGTGCCGTTCATTTCCGCCGCAACTACGGGCAGTGGACGGCCCGGCAGGCTGGTCAGTCGGATTTTTTGCCGACTCTGTGCCTGAGCATACGCACCGCTCGCGCACAACAATCCAGCAACAAGAAGCGACAGGCCAAGCCATCGTCTAGCGTTCATCGAGATTTACTCCTTGTGTGTCCCCTGGGGACTTGAGCCTACGGTGCGCCTTCGTTCAATTTTTCGAGCGACCACTCCGCGACGGGCATCGCATCAAGGATAGGCTTTCCGAGATTCGGACAGCTCAGCGCATAAAGGCCCGTGTCCGTCGCGGTCCAGATGACGTTGCGGTCCCATTCGATGAACACGTTGTCCACGGTGCGGTCGTAGCTTCCAAATTTTTTCAGGTCGCCGCCTTGGGGAGGAATGAAGTAAGCAACCTCTTCTGGCTTGTAAAGGTCTCCAATGTCGTAACAACGGAGTCCCGCGACGAAGTAGGAATACGCAATAAACTCCTGCCGCGGTTTTCCCGGCGCCTTGAGATGTGGCGGATTATGAGCCCCGAAGCGTCCGCGCTTGAAACAGAAATCGCGGTACGGTGCTTCCGGAGGAGGAATGGGACGCGGCAATTGGGCGACGGCGATGGGGTGCTCTTCATCGCGAACATCGATGACCCAGTTCGGCAAATAGATTTGATTGCAATCCGAATTGGTCGTTTCGCCGTTGGTGAGCACAAATCCCCGGTCGAGGATGCCGCAATAAATCGTGTGGAAGGCGATGCCCATTCCCGAGTACTGTGGCGGCGGCTCGAACCGGCCAATTTCTCTTTGATGCGAAGGATCCGAGAGATCAAGAATAATGAATCCGTTGCAGCCAAACGCGCCGTAACCACGATTGCCGCCATCTTCCAGTTTTTTCGGAACGTACACCGGGCCGTGCAGTCCGGCGAAAGGCGTCTGGTCTGCGATGACTTGCGGTGGAACCAGCTTGGACCACATCCATTTGTTATACTCGGCTTCCTCGCCTTTGCGTGAGCCGGGAACCCACCACATGGAAACTTCTTTGGCGCTGGAAGGATCGGAAGCATCCACGATCATGTTGCCGTTGACCAACTGTCTGAAATAGCTAGGTTGGTGAATGAACGTTTCATCCGGAGCAGTATCGAGGTAAGCGTACTTTCCGCCGTCGTAGTAATTTCGGTGCGTGCCCTGGCCGGTGGCGCCGGTGCTGAACTCAGAAAGTTTGACAATTTTCGATGGATCGGTGACATCGTACAAGCGCACGCCACGAAGTCCTTTGTAATTCTTGCGCTTGTCATCGAGGTGCGGGTCGTCGTATTTGCCCATAGGCGCTTCGGGAGTCGAATCGGTGATCGGCGTTTGCGCTCCAGTCATTAGAATCCACTTCTTCAGATTCTTGTTGTAGGCCACCTGGACTTGGCCGCCTTCGAAACCACCTTTATTGAACAACTGAGGTTTTCGAACGTCGCTGACGTCGATCACGTCGCCCTGCTGGAACATATAGCGCCGATTGCCGACGGACATCAATTGCATCTTGCCATTGCGCACGCGGCCGGGCATGAAGTGGGCGAGGAGCTCCATGTTGTGCGTGTACATCCGGCGATCCAGATACGAGATGCTGTTCGGAGTGGGGTGGCCATGGTGGTCCGCCCAAACTGCCAGGGGAGAGCCGGCCAACGCCAGGCTAGCACCCGCGGCGGTGCACAAAAACTCACGCCGCGTGGGATGGAGGATTCTTTCCCCTAAGTTTCGGGGCTTGGCAATTCTGGAATTCCGCATTCTCGCGCTAGCTTTGTTCATCATCTTGGGCAGCTCCTTGGCCCACAAAACTCCTGGCTCGCGGCTCACGCCATCGGCGAGGACTACGGCTCCGCATTCGCATCTCTCGATGCCTCCTACCCGAACCTTTACGTTTGTTGCCCAACTTCATTGAAAAGGTAGGACCGCTGTACCATCCACACTCAAAAGCTGTCAAGAAATATTCTGCTATGGATTGGAGTTGCTTGTAGTTAGTATGATTCGCAAAAGAGGGTTCGGGTATAGTGGTTGGACCAAAGCGGGAGTTTCTCGGCCTTGGCGCTCATCGTTGCGCGCGACCGGCTTGGCAGCGGGAGTCGTGCTACGGCGGGAATTGCTAACGGATTCCAGTAAGGAGAATAGAAATGGCAATTGCCACCATCAATCCGGCGACCGGGCAAGTGGTCAAGACCTTCGAATCGCTATCGGAAGCGCAGATTGAAGTGAAACTTCAGAAGGCTGCGGATACGTTTTTGAGCTACCGCAAGGCGCCGTTCGCCGAACGCGCGCAGCTGATGCTTAGGGCGGCAGCGATTCTGGACTGCGAAAAAGAGAGTTTTGCCCGCACGATGACCACCGAAATGGGCAAGACGTTTCGCTCAGCGGTCGATGAAGCAGCGAAATGCGCGTGGGTGTGCCGTTACTACGCCGAAAACGCGGAGCGCTTTCTCGCCGACGAAGTGGTCGAGACGACGGCGAGCCGGAGTTACATCCGTTATCAGCCGCTAGGGGCGGTTCTGGCGGTGATGCCATGGAATTTTCCGTTTTGGCAGGTGCTGCGATTCGCCGCGCCGGCGTTGATGGCCGGGAACGTTGGACTCCTGAAGCACGCCTCGATTGTTCCGCAAAGTGCGTTGGCGATTGAGGACATCTTCCGGAGGGCCGGGTTTCCCGACGGAGCTTTCCAGACACTGCTGATCGGCTCGCAAAGAGTGGACAGAATTCTGGGAGATCCGCGGGTAATGGCGGCCACCTTGACGGGAAGCGAAGGAGCAGGAATTGAAGTGGGAATCGGCGCGGCTAAGAGAATCAAGAAAGTGGTGTTGGAACTGGGAGGAAGCGACCCATTTATTGTGATGCCCAGTGCGAATCTGGAGGTGGCCGCCGCCACGGCGGTGAAGGCGCGGATATTCAATAACGGACAATCCTGCATCGCGGCCAAGCGCTTTATTGTGGCCGAAGCTATTGCGGACAAATTCGAAAGAGTATTCGCGGAGAAAATGGCGGCGTTGAAAGTAGGGGATCCGTTTGAGGAGGAGACGGAACTCGGGCCGCTGTCAACGGCGGATGGCCTTGCCGATCTCGATCGCGATGTGAGAAAGACGGTTGAGGCAGGGGCCAAGGTCTTGACCGGGGGCCAACCGCTGGATCGTCCGGGGAATTTTTATGCTCCCACGGTGCTGACAAATATCCCCAAGGGCTCGCCGGCGCACCAGGAGGAGCTGTTTGGTCCGGTGGCGAGCGTGTTCCGCGCGGCAGACCTCGATGACGCGATTCGAATTGCCAACGACAGCCGCTTTGGATTGGGGGCCAGTGCCTGGACAAACGACAAGCAGGAGCGCGAGCGCTTTATCAACGATTTGGAGGCTGGCATGGTGTTCATAAACCGCATGGTGGCTTCCGATCCCCGGATACCCTTCGGGGGAGTGAAATGGTCCGGTCATGGGCGAGAATTGGGGGCTCATGGGATTCGCGAATTCACAAACATCAAGACGGTATGGATCGAGGAGGCGCCCTGAACAGTTGCGGACGCAAACGAGCGTGTGGTAGATTGGTCCAACAACTCGACCAGAAGCTGACGAGCCCCACGTCAAACGGTTTCTGCTTGATCGAATTGCAGCTGGTACGGCGGTCGTACCACGAAGCGGGATCGCATTCCCTTCGGTTTGGGAGGATGTCATGTACAAAATCGTGCGCTCCTCTCGCCTTTATGAGCAAATCGTTCAGCAGGTCGAGGAATCCATCCACAAAAGTGTACTGAAGTCTGGAGACCAACTTCCCCCCGAACGCGAATTAGCTCAACAATTTGGCGTGAGTCGCACGGCCGTTCGCGAAGCAGTGAAAGCTCTTCGCGAAAAGGGGTTGGTGGAAGCCTATCCGGGCCGCGGAACCTTTGTTACCGATGGCACCGGCTATTCCATGCGCCAGTCGCTGGACCGGATGTTAAAAGTGGGACAGGCGGAGGGGTCCGGGTTTCTCGCCGAAGTGCGCGAGATCCTGGAGCCGGAGATCGCCGCGCTGGCCGCGGCCCGGGCCGACCAAGAGGATCTGTCCTCGATGAGGGAGCAAGTGGCGGTGATGGACAGCGCGCGCAAGGACCCCGATGCGTTCATTGAGGCGGATCTGGATTTTCACCTGGCTCTCGCGGAAGCCGCGGCAAATCCGCTGATTCTTTCGTTGATCGATTCGATCGTGGGGCTGCTGCGCGAACAGCGGATGGGAATCTTTCAGGTGGAAGGAGGTCCGGAGCGCGGGCAGTATCACCACAAGAAAATCCTGGAAGCTGTGGAGCACCGCGATCCGCTGGGAGCTCGAGACGCAATGAAGGCGCACCTGCGGCAAGTACGAGAGGATTCACGCCGTGCGCCGGGCGGGCAGGAATCCTAACAGGAGTGGTCAGTTCTGGAGTCCTTGCAGTTAGAGAATAATTTATGGTTGGGGAATGCGTTTTCCCGCAACGATTTGAAATGCGCAGATCAATCCAGGTTGAGGATTCCGCGCTCAACAGCGGCGCAACAGAATGCATCAGAAAGGCCGGGAAGCGCAAGAAGATTTGAGCTGCCTTTTACGAGGAGAAAAAGGGTTCATGGCGAATCTTGGATTTGTCGGTCTTGGCGTGATGGGCAGCGAAATGGTGAACCGGCTGCTCGGGAAGGGGCACACCGCTACGGGCTACAACCGTACGCGTTCGAAAGCGGAGTGGTTGATCAAAAAGGGGATGAAGTGGGCCAACTCGCCGCGCGCCGTGGTCGGCGCAGCCGACGTTACCTTTTCCATGGTCACCAATTCCGCAGCGCTTGGCGCGGTGATGAACGGGGCCGATGGAATGCTGGCGGGAGTAACGCCGGGCAAGATTTTGGTGGATATGAGCACAGTTAGCCCGGCATACAGCCGGGACATGGCGGCCAAGGTGCGGGAAAAGGGCGGGGACATGGTGGACGCGCCCGTTTCCGGGAGCATCATCACACTGCAAGAGGGGAAATTGTCGGTGATGGTAGGAGGGCGCAAGGAAACTCTCGAAAAAGTGAAGCCGCTGCTGCAAGACATCGGGCCAAAAGTAACCCACGTCGGAGACAACGGCCTCGCGCTGGTGATGAAGATCGGCACGAACCTGAGCCTCGCGGTGCAGATGCTGGCGTTCTCTGAGGGAGTTTTGCTTGCGGAAAAGAGTGGTATTGCGCGCGAAACGGCGGTGGATGTCCTGACGCACAGCGTGATTGCTTCTCCCATGGTGCAGTATCGGGGTCCGTTCATTCTGAAGATGCCCGAAGAGGCGTGGTTCAACGTAAACATGATGCAGAAAGACATGGATCTGGCATTGGAGCTGGGGCGACAACTGGACGTGCCCATGCCCACGACGGCGGTGACCAATGAATTTCTGACGGCGGCGCGCGGAATGGGGCTGGTGGAAAAGGATTTTGCAGTTGTTTTCGATGTTTTGGCGCAAATGTCGGGAGTCAAGCCGTGACCATGGCAACCGAGCTGTCCAAAGCGAATGCCACGTTAAAGACCGAGCAGTGGATGCGCATGTACCGGCGCATGGTAATGATCCGTGAGTTCGAAGAACAGGTGAACGAACTCTATACACGAGCGCTGATGCCCGGCCTGGCGCACCTTTATGTAGGCGAGGAAGCGGTAGCGGTGGGAATTTGTGAAGCTCTGCAACCCACGGATTACATCACAAGCACGCACCGGGGCCACGGTCACTGCGTTGCGAAAGGCGCTTCACCGGATCGCATGTTTGCCGAGCTGCTGGGGAAAGAAGCAGGGTATTGCCGAGGCAAAGGCGGATCGATGCACATTGCCGATCCTGCGACCGGCAACCTGGGAGCGAATGCAATTGTGGGAGGTAGCGCGGGAATCGCCACGGGAGCGGCACTTTCATCCAAACGGCTAGGCACAGGACGAGTCGCCGTGTGTTTTTTTGGCGAAGGGGCGCTTGGACAGGGCGTGCTTTACGAGGTGATGAACCTGGCGGCGCTGTGGAAACTGCCGGTGATTTACGTCTGCGAAAACAATCTTTATACGGAATACACGCACTATTCGGAAACCACGGCGGGCGACATCCTGGCACGCGGAACTGCATTTGGAGTGCACGCGGAAAGCGTGGATGGGCAGGATGTTCGGGCGGTATATGCGGCAGCCCAGAGATTAGTGGATCTCGCGCGGAAAGGAGAGGGACCGGCGTTTCTGGTTTGCGCGACGTATCGCTACTCGGGACACCACGTGGGTGACATCAACCGCGAGTATTACCGTTCGAAACAGGAAGAGCAGGAATGGAAAACGAAAAGAGACCCCATCAAGAATTTTACCGCCTGGCTGATCGATCAGAAGCTTTCAGATGCGAGCACCTTGGGCGGAATGCAAAGTGAAGTGCGGGCCGAAATGAAAGCGGCGGTGGAGTTTGCGATCGCGGCACCGTATCCGACACCGGAGCAAGCCGAGGAAGACGTGTATGCCTGAGGTGGCCACACGGGAGTTGACGTTTGCGCAAGCCATCCGCGAAGCGCTCGCCGAAGAGATGCGCCGCGATTCGCGCGTGTGCATTTTTGGGGAAGACGTCGCGGAAGCGGGAACGCCGTTCAAAGTGTTGTCGGGTCTGGTGGAGGAATTCGGCCGAGAGCGAGTGATGGACACCCCCATTTCGGAAGCGGGCTTCACGGGGATGGGAGTGGGAGCGGCGATGACGGGTTTGCGACCGGTTGTCGACATCATGTTCGGCGATTTCCTGACGCTGACAATGGACCAGCTGGTGAATCAGGCCGCGAAGGTGCATTACATGTCGGGCGGGACGTGGAAAGTGCCAATGGTTTTGCGGACCACGCTGGGAGCGACGCGACGTTCGGCGGCGCAGCATTCGCAATCGCTGCACGCGTGGCTGAGCCATGTGCCGGGATTGAAAGTGGTGATGCCATCGACGCCCTACGATGCGAAGGGACTTTTGAAGACGGCGATCCGCGACGAAAATCCTGTGGTCTTTTTTGAAGACAAGATGATGTACAAACAGAAAGGGCCGGTGCCGGAGGAGGAGTATACGATTCCCTTTGGCGCGGCGGACGTGAAGCGCAAGGGCGAAGACATCACGATTGTGGCGACGAGCAGCATGGTGCAAGTGGCGTTGGGGGCGGCCGAGTTGCTGGAAAAGATTGGCGTGGGCGCAGAAGTGATTGATCCGCGGACGACGTGGCCGCTGGATGAGAAGACGCTGATTGAATCGGCGAAGAAGACTTCGCGAGCGATCGTCGTTGATGAAGGTTATGGCCGCTACGGCGTGACCGGAGAGATCGCTTCGGTCATCGCGGAAGGCGCGTTCTATAACCTGGAGGCGCCAGTAAAGCGAATGGGGGCGATGCACGTGCCGATTCCATTTTCTCCTCCGTTGGAAGATGTCACGGTACCGACGGAGCAAACAGTATTTGAGGCTGCGCGGACGCTTTGCGGGAAGGGGTGAGGTTGGACGGCGGATGCCGGCACGTGGGATTTTGCGGTACGAGAAGGAGAGATCCTTCGGCCCGGCAAAAGGCGCCGAGCCTCAGGATGGCAACTTCTTTGGATGGGATGCGGTGAGTTGCGCGGCAGGGGAGGTGTGCGATGGCGCTGAAAACGTACGGGTCGATGGCCGTGGATTGGGAGAATCGTATTGATTTTGACCGGCTCCGCCGCGGGCGGCTGGCGCGTGCCAAAGTGCTACTGGCGAAATCGGAAATGGGAGCGCTGCTGTGCTTTGACATGAATAATGTGCGTTACTTGACGGCCACGCACATCGGGACGTGGGCGCAGGACAAAGTCAGCAGATTTTCGCTGCTGCCGCAGAATGACGAGCCGATACTTTGGGATTTCGGATCGGCCGCACGGCACCACCAGCAGAACTGCCCGTGGTTGGGAGACCGTTCGCGGCCGGGAATTCCGTTGCTGCGCGGAGCGATGTCGCCGGAGATGGGTCGCGCGGAGAACGTGGCGCGCAAAATAAAGGTAGAACTCGAGAAGCGTGGGCTGCACAAGGAGCCGCTGGGGATCGACGTCGTCGAACCTCCGATTCTTTTCGCGCTGCAAAAAGAAGGGATCAAGATCGTTGATGGGCAGCAATTGATGTCCGACGCGCGCGTGATCAAGACGCAGGATGAGATTTCGCTGCTGAATCACTCGGCGATGATGGTGGACGCGGCGTACGACGAATTGTACCGGGCGATGAAACCGGGGATGAGTGAGAACCAAGCCGTGGGGCTGGCGAGCAAGGTGCTGTATGACCTAGGCTCGGAATATGTCGAAGCCGTGAATGCGATTTCCGGGGAACGTTGCAATCCGCATCCGCATGTGTTTTCCGATCGTGTGCTGCGGCCGGGGGATCCGGTTTACTACGACATTTTGCATTCCTACATGGGCTACCGGACTTGTTACTACCGGTGCTTCACGATCGGATATGCGTCGCACGCGATGATCGACGCGTACAAACGATGCCGCGAGTATCTGGATGCGGCGATTTCGCTGGTGCAGCCGGGCCGCACGACGGCGGAGATTGCCTCAGTATGGCCCAAGGCGGAGGAATTTGGATTTCCCGACGAAGAAGCGGCGTTTGCGCTGCAATTCGGACACGGGATTGGGTTGGCGATTTGGGAGAAGCCGGTCATCAGCCGCTTGGTTTCGCTCGAGCACGCGCATGAGATTAAGCCGGGGATGGTGTTCGCGCTGGAAACGTTCTGGCCCTCGACGGACGGGTGGAGCGCGGCGCGGATTGAAGAAGAGATTGTGGTGACGGAAACCGGGCATGAAGTGATCACGCGATTTCCGGCAGATCAACTGATGGTGGCGGGCGCGCACTACTTCACCGTGAATGGGCCGCTATCCACAACGCGCGAGAACGAGGCGCCGCCCAGCCGGCGGGTGAAAGAGATGGTGGCGGCCAGCGCGAAAGTCGAAGGAGTGGCGGCGACAGACTGAAGGCTCGTCCCCGGCTCCTGGCAAAGAAACTATGGCGATCAGCGTGGTAATGCCTGCGCTCGAAATGGCGCAGGAAACCGGGAAACTCCTGGCGTGGCGAAAAAAAGAGGGCGAGCGCGTCACCAAGGGCGAGCCGCTGCTCGAAATCGAGACGGATAAGGCGGTCGTGGAAGTGGAAGCGCCGGGAGACGGGATTCTTGCTGGGGTCACGGCGGATGTGGGAGCCGTGGTCCCGGTGGGACAAATCATCGCCTGGCTTGTTGCTCCCGGCGAAAAACCTCCGGCCATGGCCGTGACGGCGGCCCCCGCCGCGCGTGCATCCAGCAGCCCGCAACGCACCAGCGCGGCCGCGGCGGTGCAAGCGACCGAACAGCGCGTGGCACTGGCTACGCAGATTTCACCAAAGGCGCGGCGGCTTGCCAAAGAACTTGGCGTGGACATCAGCAAGATTCGAGGAACAGGGCATGAGGGGACCATCACGTCAGAAGATGTGCAGAGTCTCGCCCAAGGAGAAGGTGCCGCCGCTCCCCCGGGAATGGAGTTGCTGAGCCAGGTTGGGCGGCTGATGGCCGAGCGCACCACGCAGGGCTGGACCAGTGTGCCACACTTTTTTCTGGTTCGGGACGTCGACTGTGGCGAACTGGTTGCGGCGCAAACGCGATTTCGCCAAGAGATGGAGAAAACGCATGACGCGGCGCCGACGATCACGGATGTGCTGATTTCGCTGTTGGCGAAAGTTTTGGTAAAGCATACGCGAATGAATTCGAGTTGGACCGGAGAAGGGATTCGTTCGAATCCGGAGATCAATGTCAGCGTGGCCATGGCCGTAAACGAAGGCGTCGTGGGCGCAGTGATCCACAAGGCGAACACCGCGAAGATTGCTCAAATCTCCATGCTGCGGCGGGAATTGACGGAGCGCGCGCGAGCAGGGCGGCTGCGTCCAACGGACATTACCGGGGGGACCTTTACGCTGAGCAACTTGGGCATGTACAAGGTCGATGCTTTCTCGGCGATCATCACACCGCCGCAGGCCGCGATTCTCGCGGTTGGAAGCATTTCCGATCGGGTCGTGCCCGTTGACGGAAAACCCGCCATCCGGCCGATGATGACCATGACGCTGTCAAGCGATCACCGCGTAGTGGACGGAGCCCGAGCGGCAGAGTTCTTGAGCGATTTGGCGGACGCCATTCGCGAGCCCGAGAAGGTGTTGTAGCAGTTGTGTTCGCAAAAAACGGAAGGGGAAAGAGTACTTCTCGCGCCGCGTAGTTCCGGCCCCTACTATGACGCCGCTCAATCCGCGCAAGAGATTTTTCTACCCAACTTCGTCGGTGCAGGTGCTGCTGGCCTTCGGCGCGGCGATCGCCCTCGGCTACTGGCGACCGGCAACGGCGATGGCCATGAAGCCGCTGGGGGATGCGTTCATCCGGCTGATCACCATGATCATTACGTTGATCATCTTTTGCACCGTGGTGACCGGCATCGCAGGCATGGAGGACATGAAGAAGGTCGGCCGGGTCGGCGGGAAAGCATTGATCTACTTTGAGGTGGTGTCGACTTTGGCGCTGCTCATAGGTCTGGTGAGCGGCAACGTGCTGCACCCGGGCAGCGGATTCAACGCCAACGCGGCGGCCATGGATGCTAAGGCGGTGGCGGATTACGCCGGGCAGGCAAAGGCGCAGAGCGTTTCGGATTTCCTGTTGCATCTCATCCCCAACACCGTGGTGGACGCTTTCACCAAGGGGGATATCCTGCAGGTGCTGCTCGTCTCCGTCCTGTTCGGTTTTGCGCTTTCGACGGCGGGGCCGCGGTCGAAGCCGCTTTTGGATTTTTTGAATCTGTTGACAGAGGCAGTGTTTGGGATCGTGAAGATCCTCATGCACTTCGCGCCGATCGGCGCTTTTGGGGCCCTCGCATTTACGATCGGCAAGTACGGCATTTCCTCGCTGGGGCCGCTGGTCAAGCTGATGGGCACGTTATACATCACATCTATTCTATTCGTGTTTATCGTGCTGGGCATGATCGCTCGCATGGCAGGGTTCGGAATCCTGAGATTTCTGGCGTACATCAAGGAGGAGATTCTTCTGGTGCTGGCCATCAGCTCTTCGGAGCCTGCCATGCCGACGCTGATGGCCAAACTGGAAAAGCTGGGATGTTCGAAGGGTCTTGTGGGACTCGTCGTTCCCACGGGTTACACCTTCAACACCGACGGCACGAGCATTTATATGACGCTGGCAGCGTTGTTTGTGGCGCAGGCCACAAACACGCCGCTGACGCTGACACAGGAGCTGACGATTTTTGCGGTAGCGGTGCTGACTTCGAAAGGCGCCAGCGGAGTGCAAGGGGCGGCGTTTATCGCCCTGGTGTCAACAATGACGGTCATCCCGACGATTCCGGTGGCGGGAATGGCGCTGATTCTGGGAATCGACCGATTTATGAGCATGTGTCGCGCAACAGTGAACATGATCGGGAATGGAGTAGCCACTGTGGTGGTGGCGCGATGGGAAAAGGAACTGTCCGCCGAGACGCTGAGGCAGAATCTGGGGTGACGGAACGTGTTGTGCCGGGGACACTGCACCTTGATCCGCTGGGGCAGGAAGCCCCGTGAATTGAGAATCGGAGCGGCAAGCCGTCATGGCTGAGCGATTCGATATCGTAGTGGCAGGCGCCGGACACAACAGTCTGATTGCAGCGGCGTATCTCGCCAAAGCAGGATATCGCTGCCTCGTGCTCGAAGGGCGGCCGATCGTGGGCGGCGGCGTCAAGTCCGCGCAATTGACATTGCGCGGATTCACCCACGACATCTGCTCTTCGGCGCACAACG
>MNIJ01000139.1 GCA_001919715.1 Acidobacteria bacterium 13_1_20CM_58_21 | reverse complement strand
GCGGTCGTAAGTCTTCGTGAGCACTGGGATATACCAGAAGTAGAGAGGAATCGAGTAGGGCCGGTCGTGACGCATGGCGCGAATCAACTTGCGGTCGCTGAAAGCGTGGTTTCCGGTGAATTTGATTTTGCCGACCTTGACTTTCGGGCCTTCCTCGATCTTGAAAACGAGAATGACGGCATTGCTGGAAGCAATGCGCTCGTACTGCGGAGTTACTTTCGCGAACTGCCGGCCGTGTTCGCCCAGCAATTCCTTTAGCACGACTTCTGCTTTCTTGATTTTTGTGGGATCGAACTGGCTTTCCACGCTCAGACCGACCTTGCGCTCCTTGAAGCGGTCGAGAATATCCGATTCGGAAACGGAGTGGATGCCGTCGTAGCGGATACGGCGGATCTGCGGGCGTTCCTTCACCTCAAAGATGATGATTTTGCCGCCCGCGCGATTGGGAGAATCTTCCACGCGGAGCTTTACGTCCTCGAAGAATTGCGTGTTCCACAGCGCTTGAAAATCGCGGCGCAGCGTCTCTTCATTGTAGACATCGCCGTCGCGACTGAAGATGCGCGCTTTCAGCGTGTCGCTGCGCACGCGGCGATTTCCGATGAAATCAATGCGCTCAACGACCAACTGCTGTTCGTGAGCGGCAGCCTGCGGATGGGCGGCGGAACGGTCCTCAATGACGTCTTTGCCGGTAGCATAATCAAAGGAAGGGGAGGGGCGTGCTGATGAGGACGCATCCGCGCGGGAATCTTCCCGCCTGGCTGCGGGTGACGCGATCGCAAAAAGAAACACCATGGCGATTATCCACGTCACTCGAGGCGCAAAAAATCCACACGGCGAACAAACGCTTCTTTGAGCGGCCGCTGAGGTCGTCAAGGCCGCGCCCCCAAACTCAACTTGTTTTTCTCCCGCCGGACCCGGTGTGGGCCGGCCGTGCGTTGTGTCAGATTCGCTAGTGGACGACCGGGGTTGCCTCACCGACGGGACGGAACGACAGGCCTTCCCCTGCGACGTAGATCTGGAGAGTGGCCGGCCTTTGAATTCCACCCTGGATGAGCGCCTCGGAGAGCGGGTCCTCCACATACTTCTGCAAAGCCCGGCGGAGCGGACGTGCCCCATAGCTGCGGTCCGCGCAGGTCTTCTCGAGGATCCACTGTCGTGCTTCCGGTGATACCACAATCTGCACCTGCCGGTGAATCAGCGTGTCGTTCAACTGGCCCACCAGCAAATCGATGATGCGGAGCAGATCCTCGTCGCCGAGCGGATTGAAAATAATCACTTCGTCCAGCCGGTTCAAAAACTCCGGATTGAACGCCCGCTTAACTTCGTTCATGACCATGTCTTCCATGCTTTTCTGCCCGGCTTCATCAGCGCCGGACTGGAAGCCCATGGTGGTACGCTTTTGCAGATGACGCGCGCCGAGATTGGAAGTCATGATGATGATCGTGTTCCGGAAATCCACGGTATTGCCGAGCCCATCGGTGAGCTGCCCGTCTTCGAACACCTGCAACAATATATTAAAGACGTCCGGATGCGCCTTCTCAATTTCGTCGAGCAGGATGACCGAGTAAGGCGTCCGGCGGACGCGTTCCGTCAATTGCCCGCCTTCTTCGTAGCCCACGTACCCTGGAGGCGCGCCGATCAGCTTCGAGACGGAATGCTTCTCCATGAACTCCGACATGTCGAAGCGAACCAGCGATTTCTCCGAACCGAACAAAAACTCCGCCAGCCGCCGGGCGACTTCCGTCTTGCCAACGCCCGTCGGCCCCAGGAAAAAGAAGCAGCCCACCGGCCGCAAAGGCGACTTGAGACCGGCACGGCTGCGGCGAATGGCGCGCGCCAGCGCGGTAATGGCCTTGTCCTGGCTGATGACGCGCTTGTGCAGTTCCGGCTCGATGCGCAGAAGTTTTTGTTGTTCGTCTTCCTTGATGGAAGTCACGCCGATGCCCGTCCAGCGCGAAACGACCTCTTCAATGTCTTCGCGAGTCACGATGCCCGTCGAGGCGTCGTCCAATTTGAAGCGTTCGCGCAACCCCCGCAGGTTTTCTTTTTCCTTGCGCTCTTCCTCGGAATAGAAACGCGCCTTTTCGAATTCGTGATTGGCGATGGCTGTTTCCATCCGGTGGGTGATGAATTTCACGCGCTTCTGCACTTCGCCGACTTCTTCGGGAACGGTGGCCTGGCGCAGCTTCACGCGCGCGCCAGCTTCGTCGATCAGGTCGATGGCTTTGTCGGGAAGAAAACGGTCGGGGATGTAACGGTTGGAAAGATAGACGGAGTAACGTAGCGCTTCGTCCGTGTAGCTGACGGCGTGGAATTTTTCGTAACGCTCGCGAACACCCTGGATCACCTGCACCGCTTGCTCTTCGTCCGGCGCGGGAACTTTCACGGACTGGAAGCGGCGCTCCAGCGAGCGATCTTTCTCCACCGACTTGCGGTATTCGCCCGGCGTAGTGGCGCCAATGCATTGAATCTCTCCGCGGGAGAGCGCGGGTTTCAAGATGTTGGCGGCGTCGAGCGAGCCTTCGGCAGACCCTGCGCCCACCAGCGTGTGCAGTTCATCGATAAATACTATGGAGTTCTGGCTTTCCATTAATTCCTTCATGATCGTCTTCAGCCGCTCTTCAAACTGGCCGCGGTATTTCGTGCCCGCCACGATCAGAGAAAGATCCAGGGAAAGGATGCGCTTGTCCGCTAGGAACGGGGGAACATCGCCATCGGAAATGCGCTGCGCCAAGCCTTCGACGATGGCGGTCTTGCCCACGCCGGGCTCGCCGATCAAAACCGGATTGTTCTTGGTGCGGCGGCACAGAATTTGAATGACGCGTTCGACTTCGTTTTCGCGGCCGACGAGCGGATCGAGCGAGCCTTCCGACGCCGCTTGCGTAAGGTCGCGGCTGAATTCCGCGAGCAAAGATGTTTCCTTTGGCCGCGCCGCCGTTTTTTCACCGGACGTGCGCGCCAGCTCTTCCCGTAACGTGGAAAGCCGCAGGCCACGCTCCATCAAAATCTCCGCGCCGAAGCACTTTTCTTCACGCAGGATGCCCAGAAGAAGATGCTCGGTGCCAACGTGTTTGTGGCCGAGACGTTCCGCTTCTTCCGCCGCCATGTTGAGGATGCGCTTGCACTCCGCGCTTAGCGGCACTTCCACCGACGTGGAGATGCGCTCGCGGATGGTGATGCGGGCTTCAATCTCTTTTCGTATCGATTCGATCGAGCCTTGCTGCCGCAGGAAACGGTTGGCCAGGGCTTTGTCCTCGCGCATCAAGCCGAGCAGCAGATGCTCGGTCTCGATGTACGGGCTGCCATACTGGCTGGCTTCGTACCTGGCGAAAAATATGACGCGTCGCGCTTTCTCTGTATAACGTTCGAACACGTTAGCTCGCTTCTCCCCCGAGGGTCCCGCTCGCCGCGGCCGCAGCCTCGGGAGTTCGCAGCACGCCATGCTCCAGCGCCAGTATCCGGTCACACCGCGCGGCGAGCGCCAGGTTGTGCGTCGCGATCAGCGACGTCAACTGGTGCGTGCGGTGCAGCCGTTCGAGCAACTCGAACACGGCCCAAGCATTCTGTTCGTCCAAATCTCCGGTAGGTTCATCTGCCAGCAGCACTGACGGCTCGGTGACGAGCGCCCGGGCAATCGCGACGCGCTGCTGTTCCCCTCCGGAGAGTTCCCCTGCGCGGTGATCAGCCCGGTTTTCCAAGCCAACCTCCGCGAGCCACTTCCGCGCCATCCCCAGCGCGCAAGCAAGATTTTCGCCGCGTACCAGCAGCGGCATGGCCACGTTCTCAGCGGCCGTGAAATCCGTCAACAACTGGTGGCGTTGCCACAAGAATCCAATAGCACGGTTCCGAAATTCCGCTAGCGCCGCGTCGTTAATCGATTCAATGGCTTTCGTTGCGAAGTATACTGTACCGCTCGTTGGCGTGTCTAGCGCGGCCAGCAAATGCAGCAAAGTACTTTTGCCGGCTCCCGATGGCGCCACGATGGCGACCATCTCTCCCCGCCGCAAACTCAAGTTGGCATCCGCCAGAACGCAGATGCTTTTCTCGCCGCTACCATAGGTTTTCTGAAGACCGCGCGATTCGAGAACCACGGCGGCGTTCCCCGGATCGTCGGTGGCCATTCCAGTCGCGAATTGTGTGCGCTCGGTCATTCTGCTGCCGGCCTGCGGGCCTCACTAATTAGATGCTTGTGCTCGAATCTCCGTGCCGTGCTCTAGTTGTGCGCTCGGTGCGCGTCCGTTTACCCAAACTGTTTCCTATTTCCGCCCGTCCCTTGCCTACCTCAAAGAGGGCAATTTTGGGTCAAACTGAAACACTTATAATCTTTCTGTTTTCAAGCGCTTGGGGCGGGTTTTCCGGAAGCCTACGCTCCAGCACGCGCCCCGGTCTCACCCACCTGCCTCTCCGCCTTGCTAGGAGCAAATCTCGCGCCAAATTGCTCACCGAATATCACTAACTCGGCCGCTCCCGCCCTTCATTCATACCGCAGGACTTCCACCGGCAGGAGCCGCACGGCAGCGCGAGCCGGCAGGATCGTTGCGGCCAGCGAGATCGCCATGGCCACCGTAGTGATCCACAGGCCATCGAAAACACTGGGATGAAAAGGCACATAAGGAACGGCGTACACCTGCGGATCGAGAGGAATCAGATGGTAGCTACCCGCCACCCAGGAGGACGTATAGCCGGCCACCAGGCCAATAAGCGTGCCAAGGGCTCCGATGCTGATTCCCTGCCAAAGAAAAATCGTCCGAATCTGCTCGCGGCGGGCGCCCATAGACCGCAGCACGGCGATGTCGCGCGCTTTGTCGGTGACGGTCATGGAAAGAACCACCAGAATGTTGAGACCGGCGACGAGAGTAATCAGACCGATGAAAATCGCGGTGACCAGCTTTTCCAGCCTCAAGGCCCGGAACAGCGCGCGATTTTCTTCCATCCAGGTGGTCGTTGAAAAGCCAGGCCCGGCGGCTTGCCGGACCTGTTCCGCAATTTCACCCGCGAGTTCCGGCTGATGCAGTCGGAACTCCAGGACGTTGACGGCGTCCCCCACGCCGGAGAGCCCCTGCGCGGCGGCCAGCGTCATGAAACACCAGTTCTCGTCGTAGTCGTAAAACCCGGAATCGAAAACTCCGGCAACACGAAACCGCCGTGTCCGCGGCACCAATCCGTAGGGTGTCAATCGTCCCTGCGGACTTGTGAGCGTCACGTAATCACCCGGAGAAACCTTCCACTCCTCTGCAAGCTGTTTCCCGATGAGCAGCGCTTCGATGCCATACGCGTCCGCAGAAAAGTCCAAGCTTCCGGCGGCCATGCGTTGCAATGCTTGGTCGCTCTTGCGCTCCCGCTCGGGATCGATGCCCTTGGTGACCACGCCTCGCGCTTGTCCGGCGAAGGAAAGCAACACCGGCTGGTAGACTGCCGGCGTGACGGAGCGCACGCCCGCCCCTCGGGCGAGCTGGGTGGCCAGTTCCTGGTAGTTTTTGATTCCGCCGCTGCCCGGTCGCGTTAAGGAGACATGGGCGGTCACGCCGAGCAGCCGGTCTTCGAGCGTCTCGCGGAAACCGGTGTTCATGGAGAGCGCGATCACCAGGGTGGCCACCCCCGCAGCCACCCCGATCATGGAAAAGAGCGTGACCAGCCGCAGGACTGCCGGCCGGTAGGGCGACCGCAAGTAGCGCTGGGCCACGAACCATTCGAATCGCATGGTGGTTGGAAGAATACGTTAGGCGCGGTGTGCTTCGGAAGATGATTCGCCGCTTTCCGGGCGCAACAAGGGGAAGAAGATCACGTCGCGGATCGAGGGCGAATCCGTCAGCAGCATGGTCAGTCTGTCGATGCCGATGCCTTCGCCGGCCGTGGGGGGCATGCCATGGCAGAGTGCGCGAATATAATCCGCGTCGAGCTGCTTGGGGGCTTCGTCGCCGCCCTGGGCGATCTGCCGAAGAAAGCGCCGCTCTTGCTCGGCGGGGTCGTTCAACTCGGAGAAGCCGTTCGCTACTTCCATGCCCGCAACGTAAATTTCGAATCGTTCCGTCAGTGAGGGGTCTTCCGGCTTTTGTTTTGAAAGCGGCGAGATATCCGTGGGAAAGTCGTAAAGGATGGTGGGCTGGACAAGCTGGTCTTCTGCCATGGTCTCGAAAAGAAGTCCCGTCCATTGGCCGTCCTGGAGGGGGCCCTTGGCTGCCGCGTAGGGCGCACCGGCGCCCTTGGCCCACAGGTTATAGCGATTTGTGGCTTCCTGTGCGCCGCCCGGCGCGGCCAGTTTTTCCCGTGTGGGCGCCTCGCCCGCACCCGCAGGCCAATACTTGCCGATCGCTTCGCGCATGGAGAGCCGTTGCATCTTCGAAAAATCAAGCTCGGCGTCACCGTATTTCACCGTGGTTGAGCCGGTAATGTTCGTGGCCAGCAGCCGAAACATCTGCTCGTTCATGTCCATCAAGTCGCGATAATTGCTGTAGGCCTCGTAGAACTCCAGCATCGTGAATTCGGGATTGTGCTGCGTGGAAATGCCTTCGTTGCGGAAATTGCGGTTGATCTCGTAAACCCGGTCGAATCCCCCGACCGTCAATCTCTTTAGATAGAGCTCCGGCGCGATGCGCAGATACAAATCAATGTCCAGCGTGTTGTGGTGGGTTATAAACGGCCGCGCGGCGGCGCCTCCGGGGATGGGATGCATCATCGGCGTTTCGACTTCGATGTACCCTCGCGCATCAAAAAACCGCCGCAATTCTTGGATGATTCGCGCGCGCGTTACGAACACCTGCCGTGACTCTTCATTGGCGATGAGGTCCAGATACCGCTGGCGATAGCGCACCTCGACGTCCGACAGGCCGTGCCATTTTTCCGGCAGCGGCAGCAGCGCTTTCGAAAGGAAGAAAATCTTCTCGACCCAAATGGACAACTCATTGGTCTTGGTTCGAAACAGGTGCCCTTCGACGCCGATCGAATCGCCCAGGTCCAGCAGATGAAACACTGAATACGCTTGCCAGCTCCTTGCAGGTGCGCAAAGCCCGCCTTCCCCATCAGCCGGAACGACACCATCCGGCCGGCGACCCGCACCTCCTTGTTCATGGTCTCTAACTCCGCGCCGGGGGTCTGATCGTATTGGTCCACCAATGCGGCGGGTGTGTCCGTCCAGCGAAATTCCCGTGGATATGGGTCGTACCCCAAAGCCTGGATCTGTTCGAGTTTCTTCTGGCGCTGTGCAAACTGATCGCGCGGCTCGAATTGCAAAGGGAGAATCCTTTCCGAGAGAAGTGATGGATTCCGAGTATAAGGGCGCACCTCAGCCCGGAGCAAGGAACTCTCCCGGCATCTCTCGCGCGGAAAGAGCATAGCTGGCACGCCGGAGCCCGGTGGTCCTCCCTTGGGCCTCCGTAAAGGTCCTGACCTACCAACGTTGCGCCCGAAGAATATTATGGCTTGCAGGATGGATTTTGCTATACTCGCATCCCTAGCTCATCGGAGAACTCCTGTGAAAGACGCTGTCCGCTCCCTTCCCCGCGGAATGTCTGTCAAAGACGATTGGCGAGCGTGGCTGCCCCAAGAAAAATCACAGGTTTTCCACAAGCAAGTCCACGAACTGGAATGCAGCTACGCCATGTTGAGCGTGTCCCTTGATGAGGCTATCGAACTGCGACAACTGGGACACACCGGCAAGTCTTGCCAGGCTGTGAGCATAACTTCGGGCCTCTGCAAGCTGCTGACCCGGGAGCTCACTGGCTTGCTGCGTGCCCTGGCCGAGCACGCCAAACACTACGGAACGATCCCCAACGCCGCGCCACTCGATGCGGCGAACTTTCAGGGAGCAAGAGCCCAGCGATCGGCGCGCATGAGCACCTTGCTCAACCACGTGCTGTTTTCCCAAAGACTGCAGTTCCTTCATAAAGTAAGCACTTTGGAGGAAATGGTAGAGGATCTTGCCAAGGGATTTCGCCACGCCGCCGATGACCTCGCCGTACGAAACTCGTCGCATCCCAAGAAAATGTGGGCTGAGGTGGACGCGGACCACTACGACCTGAATACGTGCTTGCGGGAGGCCATCGTGGTGCTCAAGTCTTTCTTGATTGTACTGCCCGAAAGCCAGCTGGGGGCGTTCGAAAACACCGTTCGCCAACAATCTGAGCCCCAGGAAGCCGACCTCCCGTCCCGGCAGCGCCTGATCCGCCATGGACGAATGACCGCGATCGCGGGAGAATGATCAAACCTGCTGGCCCGCAGGGATCCGGGAGACTCACCCTGGGAATGACTGCCGTCTAAGTCCTGCGGGTTTGTGCCAGGACAACTCAAGGGGGTATTCGGCGCATCCGAACTGGTGGAAGCGCCGCTATTGGACCGTTGGGACGAAACCGACCAAGCGATCCCAAAGCGCCGACCTCTCTACAGTCCACCAAACCGGTGACTGAAGCGGAAGCCATCCGTCTGGCTCAGGCCGGGGATGCTGCGGCTTTTGAATTTCTGTACCGCTTGCATAGCCGCCGCGTCTACGCCTTGTGCCTGCGCATGGTGAATAACCCCTCCGATGCGGAGGACCTGATGCAGGAAGCTTTCCTGCAGCTCTTTCGCAAGATTGGGACCTTCCGTGGTGAGTCGGCCTTTTCGACCTGGCTGCATCGCATGACGGTCAATGTAGTGCTGATGCGGTTGCGCAAGAAGTCGCTCCCATTGGCCTCGCTCGAAGAAACGACGGATCCCGACGATGAAACGGGCGGCCCCAGGAAAGACATTGGTGCGCCGGATTTGCGCTTGAGCGGCGCCGTGGACCGGGTCAATCTGGAACGTTCGGTCGAAAAGTTGCCGCCGGGTTACCGGACCGTGTTTGTATTGCACGACGTGCAAGGTTACGAGCACAACGAGATTGCGGACATCATGGGATGCTCGGTGGGGAATTCGAAGTCGCAATTGCATAAGGCGCGCACACGACTGCGGGACCTGCTCCAAGAAGACGTGCGCCAGCAGGCCCGGCAGGAACGGCACGCGGCGAAAACCCATACGGCGCATGATGATTGAGCTACAATGTGTGCAATTCGGGGGTTGGGTAAGCGACTTCGCGGCGGGACACCAGTGATTTGCGCGCAAACGATTTGAGAGCAGCCGCCTGGGGCAGTCTTCCGGCGCCGGTTGCAGCGGAGTGAAGGACCATGCAGTGCAGGGACGTGGAACTCGTAGTCGAACAGGACGGTCTGGCGCCGCTGCCGGAAGCAGCCAGAGCGCATTTGGCCGCTTGCGGCCAGTGCCGGGAATTTGTCGCCGATCTGGCGACCATTGTTTCTGTCGCGAATGAATTGCCCGCCGAAGTCGCACCACCCGCACACCTGTGGCTGGCCCTCCAGGCTCAACTTGAACTCGAAGGAATTATCAAAGCGCCGGTAGTTCCTGCTGGGCCTCAGCGTTCTTCCTGGTGGCATGGCTTCCCGGATCTGTTTCGTAGCCGCGCTTTGGCGACTGCCACTGTGGGTCTGCTGATCGTGGCTGCCGGAGTCCTCGAATTGCGGCTGCCGCCGGATGCCCTTCGAGAAGCTCCCGGGAGTGTTGCGAGTCCCGCCTGGCAGATTCCCTTCGCGCAAACTGCCAAAGTCCTGAATGAGCAGGAAATCGATCTTAGAAACATGCAGCTTGCCAGCACTTCTGCGGTGGACACCTCTTTCCGGCAGAACCTGCAGCAAGTGGATGATTTTATTGCCGACTGCGAGAGCCGTGTGCATGCTGCCCCGCAGGACGACCTGGCGCGTGAATATCTGTCCAACGCCTATCAGCAAAAGGCCGAATTACTGTCCGCGATGATGGATCGCGGAGGGAGTGTCCAATAACATGGGAACCGCAAGGATGGGGTTGAGCGCTTTGAGGTCACACATAAATTTGGCCGCTTGGCGATGGCATGTCGAACGCGGCATGCTGCCGGTACTTAGCGCCGCAGCTTTTCTCTGCTCGGGCCTGCCCGCGGTTGCCGCGGGCCAGCATCTGGAAAAGCATTTTGCGGTCAACGCCCGCCCGGTGGTGGTGATCCATAACGTCGCCAACGGCCGCATCGAAGTGAAGTCCTCGAAAAACGCCGCGGTGGACGTCGTGGCCAGCCAGACTTCCGACAAGATTGGCTTTGAGATGGAACAAGCCGGTGACCGCATCGACGTCACCGCCAACATTCTCGATGCGTCGGCGCAGCCTCGGGAGCTGGAAGCCAGCCTGCAGCTCACGGTGCCCGAAGAAACAGAATTACAGCTCAAGACCGAGACGGGACTTATATACGTCGAGCAGGTCATGGGCGATATGACGCTCGAAAGCGTCGCCGGCGATGTGCACCTGAAGGAAGTATCCGGCTACATCATTGTGCGCACCACCGAAGGTTCGCTGGTCTGCACGCAGTGTGCCGGTAAG
>MNIJ01000206.1 GCA_001919715.1 Acidobacteria bacterium 13_1_20CM_58_21 | reverse complement strand
GATGATTCTTCTCCAGTTTTTGTTTTTTCTGGGCCAAACAGATTGCACTGCTGCAGGCGAACAGAAGGGCCGCAAGAAGCGTGATTCCCCGGCGCGAAACAACACCAAAGCGGCGCCGGCCCGGCCCTCCTCGGTGGCGGCGAAATCCGTTCGAAGGCAGGCCATCCATCGCAGATTTCCTCAATCAACTCCCCCCGGGTCGTACCGCGCGTGCAGACGAAAACAGATTCGACCTAGCCTTGATGGCGAATGCGTTCGGCGAGGGACCGGGCCCGCTGTCGCGCGATGTCCACAAACCGGGAGTCCCCCGCGATCTTATCGAGAATGGGCAGGACCCGCTGTGGTTCCGGCATAAGGCTGCGGTTGAGGTCGGATTCGAATTGCAGCAAGGCGTCATTGATTCCCAGGCGGTCGTATTTCATGCGCCGCGAAATCAAATCAAAATGTTCCTGCTGGCGCGCCAGCCCTTCAAAAATCTGCAGGAGTTGGGACGCCGCGGAGTTCAAAGTGTAGTTAAATTTTGCTTCATGGACTTCGGGGCCGGATTCCCATCGAAAGGTTTTCTCGCCGAGATTGGCGATCTTGCGATGCACATCCAGATCCAGTCCTTGGAAGTGCTTGAGTTGCGCCGCCAGGTCGAACATCTTGGTGCGCCAAGCCGCGCTCACCTGAAAGGGCAACGAGCCGGGATCCTCGTCCAACTGACGGATTTCATACGCGGCGGCATCGGAGTCTTCCCGTACCGTAATCTCGATTAATTCTGGTGAGCTGCCTTTGAAGACGCGCCGAAACGTCAGTTTGGCGCCGGTCGGAGCGGGGACGGAAAGCATTGCCGGTGCCGCCAAGCAGGCCGCGGCAATCAACAGAAAGAAATGCAGGAGGGAAATCTTCATCGCATCGATACGATGCGCGGCAACTCGCCACGCGTTGCGCCGCGGCGCCCATTTTCTTTTGGCAATGCAGTGGAACCTACCGCGGCCGGAAAGGCGCGCGTTTTCACTGATCGATCGACATCCGGCAACCCGAACCGCCGCCGGGTCTGCTCCGCCTGCAAATGGCACAGCGCTACCGCCAAGGCATCGGCGGCGTGCGACGGTTCCGGTGTTTCCTCCATCGAGAGCAGGGCACGTACCATCATCTGCATCTGTTTTTTGTCCGCGTGGCCGTTGCCCGCAATGATGGCCTTCACTTCCCGAGGCGCATAGCTATGCACGTCCAAGCTATGCTGCGCCGCCGCCAGCAGAACCACGCCGCGCACTTCCGCCAGCCGCAGCGCCGTACGCATGTTCAGCGCCGTGAAGACGCTCTCCACCGCCACCGCGTCGGGCGAAAACTCTTTGATGAGTCTGCACAGCAAGGCATGCACATCCCGCAGCGCGGCGCCCGCGTATTTCTTCTGGCGCTTGGCGGCCACTTTCAGGGCCCCATAATGAAGCATACGGCAACGCCGTCCGTCGCTTTCGACGATCCCATAGCCGGTCGGCCCAGCTGCCGCAGGGTCCACCCCCAGAACGCACGTCCATCCGTTCTTTTCGTTCCGCCTGCCTGATGAATTCGTCCCTGCCATGGCCCCAAGTCTACGGCCTTCCGCGCATCCCTGCCAGCGCTTTGTAGCGTGCAGAGTCAAAAAAAAGGTCAGCCCGGGTTAGGGACTGGCCGCAAAACAAACTGCCGAGTGAATCAGTTGGCGCCGACGACGGCCTGAATTTCGGATTCATCGATGTCAAAGTTCGCGTAGACGTGCTGTACGTCGTCGTGTTCTTCGAGGGCTTCGACCAGGCGCACCATCTGGGTGGCCTGCGGGCCGGTGAGCTTGATATAGTTCTGCGGGACCATGGCGATCTCCGCGGACGCGGGAGTAATGCCCGCCTTGGTCAGCGCTTCCTTCACCTTCTCGAGGGCGTCCGGCGGCGTCACGATGTACCATGCGGAGCCGTCGTCTTTCAGATCTTCGGCGCCCGCTTCCAAGACGAGGTCCAGCAGCTGGTCTTCGCTGGCCGCCTCCTTGGGAACAGAAATTTCGCCCTTGCGGTGGAACATCCACCCGACGGCACCGGCTTCTGCCATGTTGCCGCCGTTCTTACTCATGAGATGGCGAAACTCACCGACGACGCGGTTGCGGTTCGTGGTGACAACCTGAATCAGCATGCCCACTCCGCCCGGGCCGTAGCCTTCGAAGGTCGCTTCCTCATACTGCTCGCCTTCCAGCTGCCCGGTGCCGCGAAGAATGGCGCGCTCGATGTTCTCGTTGGGCATGTTCTCGTTCTTGCCCGCCAAAATCGCGGTTCGCAAGCGCGGATTGGAGTTTGGATCGCCGCCGCCGATGCGCGCAGCAATGGTGATTTCACGAATTATTCGCGTGAACGCTTGGCCCCGTTTGGCGTCGGTGGCCGCTTTTTTGTGCTTAATGGTGGCCCATTTTGAATGCCCGGACATGACACATCCTCGTTTGTTTCACGTGACCGCGGCCTAGCCGGGTCATGGACGGAAGAATTTTTGCCCCGCAGAGCGGATTCGGGGAAGGCCGGCCGCAACATTCCCGTACATCATCTGAACCGACGTACGGTCGCCAAGAAAAACGACACTAGTGCGGAGACTTACGGTGAACCGCAAACCCCTGCGGAACGACGCTAGTTTAGCACAGCCGCTCTATGGCGCGAAGCGAGTTATAGTCCGCTGGGGGCGTCTAGACTTTCGCATCTCTTGCAATTTCTCGCCGGGTTTTTCCTTATTTTCGATCTGGACCAGGCGAAGAGAAACCGGGGCCTCGCCCGAATGGGAGTTCGCCGCGGCTACGCGCTCTTCTGGCTGGATGGGATCAGCGGCCCGGGTGGTGCGCTTCGACTGCTTTGCGTGTCGCTCCCAGCGTGAAGGTGAGCGACTCCTTGGGGATGTCGGTCACCAACGGTCGGATCATCCAGCCAAGCCCCGTGGGAATGTCCCGGGTCAGTGAAGCCACTTCACTTTGGACGTAAACGCCGCCGTCGCGTTCTTCCATGCGCCACCACGTTTCCATCCGCCACAGGAATCCCTCGTCGTCGCCAGGTGTTTTTTCGCGTTCGTCTCTCTTTCCGGCGTTTTCGACCTTCGCTATGCGCACTGCCGAGCTGCGGCTGTGAGCTTTTCTCGGTGCATCGTGGAAGTACTGCACGTCATGCTCGGTGTTCAGCACCACGGTGATCACTTTGTGCCGCCGAAACCGAAGGAAGACGCGGAAATGATCACCCTCTCGCGATTCGATTTTCGATCGTTCGACGTCCGGCGAGTAGTACGCGGAGTGCCGGTCATAGTTCTCAAGCACGCCCAGCACGTCGGCGAGTTTCGCTCCGGGAAGGAACACCACGCCCGTCCAGTGATGAATCATCCCGCCGGGGCACCGGATGGGCTTGGCGTTTTCGAGAATGTCCAGCTTCCGCATCATTATTTCACCGCGTTTCAGCGCAGCATAGGCGTCCGCACGTTGCTCCTCGGGCAGTCCATCGACCCACAGCAGGCCCGTACCGCGCTTCAGCTCACCTTCATTTCGCGCTTCCGCCAATTTTACGTAGTGTTCAAACACTGCTTGGGTCTCCGCTTTCAATTCTGGGAGCGCCGGTTCACCGGCGCGAGCGACGCACCGAGACACCTGATTCGGCGCCAAGGCGATCAGCAGGAACACCATGACTGTTCGGGCGATGCTGTTTATGGCTTTCACTTGTCGCGCGAATCCTCGAGGTTTCACCAACCCGGCCATTCTTAACGCATTCATTTGAGAGCAGCTTATGAAAATATCAGCGCACACGGCTGATTTAGGATGCAAGGCGGATGCCGATGGAGAGAGAAGAAAAGGAGGGCCCGGTCGGGGCATAGTTGCCCGGGAAGCGAAAAAAAGGCGGGTTGGGTAGCTCGCACACGACCCCTTGCGGAGCCGCTGTCCCCGCGCGGCCCCCAACCCGTCAGTGAAAAGAGTACGCATCTTGATGGAGCGCCTCAATGGGTCAGCGGAGCCACTAGAAGGAGTACTCTGGTTGTAGTACAACGTGGCCACGCAGAACGGAAAAGTAAACTTCGGTCATGACATAAGCTTATTAGTGTCAATAAGATAACAAGAAGCCGGTAGCTGCTGAGGTGCTCCGCCCTGCGAATAGTACTACCCTACGTTAGAGCCATCGGAGCACCAATCGAGGGGTCATCCGTAAAATCACTTGCTCATCACCTGGGTCATCTAACAACGGGCATCGGTGGCCATTCGAAGGAAAAGAACCACTCCCCAACGAGGAGAACGGTGGCCTTCCGAGAATTTGTAGCGCTTGATGCGGAACTTTTCCGCAAGAAGATTTCTACCCGCCGCCAGCAAGAGATAGAAACCCGCAAACACGGCAACGCCGCCGGAGCGCCGCATGCCTTGCGGCGGGCGCATAGTACGACTTTCCACCTGCCGGGGAGAGTTGGGAGTACGTGACGATGAAAAAGAGGCAACAAGCGTCAGGACGATCGGGGCCAGATTGAGTCGCTTCGTCCCGCCAATTTTCTAGGGAGGGCGGCGCGGGCGAGAGAGAGTCCAGGGAGCCCGCGCCGCATATGGGACGTGTTTCGTTTTGTGCAGACCATCCTGGACCGCCAGTTATTCCCGGTGGGGCCGCTCACCAGCCATTTTGTTTTGTTCGTCACATCCAAGAGGGAACTGGAATAAAATGCTCCCTCAGGCGGTTTCTGCCCATGAGTGGATATGACCAGGGGAAAGGCTCGGACGTGTTGGATGCACAGGACCGGGCGCGCTTCGAACAGCTCGTGCTGCCGCATCTGGATGCCGCCTTCAATCTGGCGCGTTGGCTGCTAAGAAGGCGTGCAGATTCCGAAGACGTGGCACAGGAAGCCATGCTCCGCGCCTACCGTTTTTTCCGGGGGTTTCACGGAGGGGACGCGCGCGCCTGGCTTTTACAGATTGTGCGCAATACCTGCTATACCTGGTTGGAGAAAAATCGCCCTGTGGAACTCATGAGCGAATTCGACGAGGAATTGCATCCTCAGCCCAGCACCTCTCCGGAAGCCCTAGCCATTGCCGGAGACAATCGCGAGCGTTTGACCCGTGCGTTAGAAACTCTTCCTCCTCGTTTCCGTGAAGTTCTCGTCCTTCGCGAGCTGGAAGGCTGTTCCTATAAGGAAATTGCGTCCATTACCGCCATCCCCATCGGCACGGTCATGTCCGCTTTGGCGCGCGCCCGCCAGCGTCTCCATCGAGCGCTCACGCAGTCCACTCCGCAGGAGGCCTCCCGTGAGCTGTGATTTCACGCCCACGCTCCTCCACGGATATCTGGATGACGAGTTGGATGCCGCGCGTGCTGCGGAATTTGAGCGCCACCTGGAATGCTGTAAGGAATGCACGGCTGCTCTGGGAGCCGAGGAATCGCTGCGCTCGTCGCTTCAGCGTAGCGGTCTTTACGAAAACGCCCCGGTGGCGCTCCGCAAGAAAATTCGCGCTGGTCTCGATGCCGCCACCGCTTCTTCCGCGGGCATGCGCATTTCCACTTGGCGAATGATTGCCGTTGCCGCGACCGTTCTCATCGTTGCCGGCGTTTCTTGGTTTTCCTGGCCGCGCGCCGGGAAGGATAGTGCTTCTACTGCGCCCTTCACGGTTGCCGAGATCATCGACGCTCACGTTCGCTCGCTGCAGCCCGGCCACCTCACCGATGTCACTTCCACTGACCAGCACACCGTCAAGCCGTGGTTCAACGGGAAGCTGGCCTTTGTTCCTCCGGTGAAGGATTTTGCGGATGAAGGCTTTATCTTGGTCGGCGGGCGTCTCGATGTTCTCGGCGGCCAGAATGTCGCTGCTTTGGTCTATTCACGCCGCAAGCACATCATTAACGTTTTTGTTCTGCCCACTAAAGAGCCGGATACCGCGATTCATCTGCCCGGACTGCGCCAAGGGTATCAATGGCGCCACTGGCGCCGGCAGGGGATGGAGTATTGCGCCATCTCGGACGTTTCTGATTCCGATCTGTACGAGCTTGCGCAGCTCATGTATCAATAACAGATTTTTTTGGAGTTCTTGATCACTGGTGCGGATCACTGCACCCGTTTCGTTCCAACGACAATTCACTGTTTTTGCTTGCGCTTCACATATGCCTTAGGGATCTCTTTCGCGTAAATCAGCCGCAGCGTCAGGTCTTTGGTCTGTCCGGACCGCAGCGTGACGTTCTTCTCCCACACGGAAAAAACTCCCTTTCCCGACGCCCGAACATCGTAGTTGTCCGCGCCCAACTTTGAAATGGAGAAATGCCCATGCGAGTCCGTGTGGACCGCGTGGGGTGCGCTGCCGCTCGACAATTGGTAGGATACGCTCGCGTGAGCTACCGGTTTGTCATCCGGACCCAGAACCACGCCGCTCAGCGTGGCGGAAGCTCTGCTCTGCGGAGCGGCGCACACGCCCCGAACGGCCACCAGCATGAGCAGAAAGATCGATAGCAACCCGAGTGTCGGTCTCATTTGTGAACCTCTTCAGTGCCCGGCGGAGAAACACCGAGGGAAGGATTGCGCCGCAATCGGAACCCAGGCTCTTCCATCCCCTCTCGTCCGAGTGTAGAACGTGTCCGGCCGGGCCAACCGTCGTAGGCCGCGAATGTGCTTCACCGTCAACCTGCCGGTTCGGACAGGTCCGAAGTTCTCGTTGGCCTTAGTCGTTGCGTAATGCCACGGCAGGATCAACGCGCGATGCGCGCTGCGCCGGAATCACGCAGGCCATCAGGGCCACGAGCAGAAGCATGCCGGCGGTCCCCACATAAATACCTGGCGCCACAGCCGTTACCCCGAACAACAGCGTCTCGAGCAAGTTTGCGAGTCCCGCCGCCAGCGCTCCGCCTGCCAACAATCCGATGGCACTCAGCTTCACACCGCCCCGCAGAATCATTCTCGTAACGTCCATTGGTTTGGCCCCCAGGGCCATGCGCACTCCGATTTCCCGTGTGCGTTCGGCCACCGCATAAGCCAGCACGCCATATACGCCGATACAGGCCAGCACAAGCGCCAATCCCGCGAACACTCCCAGCAGGATCATCGGTCGCGTCCTGTCGGCAACGTCTGTCTCCATCAGTTGGTCCATGGTGCGCGAACAGGTCGCCCAGGTCTTGCCCGCTCGCTGCAGCTTCGCCCTGCGCACCAGCCTCCGCGAGCCTTGCCGGCGAAGGCGGCGGTGGAGCTGACGGTGCCATTCGAAGCATGCCTGCTCCGCTCCCCGATCCAGCGCCGCTTCCCACATGCGGCCGGTTTGCCACCGCACTGGGCTTCGCCGCGCCAACAAGCATTGCTGATTCCGTGTTGGCGGTAATAGTATTCGCGCTTACTTCCACAGTTTCTGCACTCGACCCCAAACGCAATTGGGAATTGACCTGGTTCTCGCCCGGTGCGATGTTGAGCCCGGCAATCACATTTTTCTGGAAGCCCTGTCGTTGCACTTCGACTCGGTAGGTTCCGGCAAACACTCCCGAGAACGTGTATTGCCCGTTGCTCTCCGTGGTGGTCTCGGCGATCACTCCATTCTGTTCATCCAACAGCCGGACACTTGCTCCACTAACCGGGGCTCCCGATGGATCCTCGACCGTCCCGGTAAGCCGGCCGTTTCCTCTCATGAGCGTTGCCGCACGGGTCTGCGGAGAGAGTTGCACGCTCTCCGGCAATGCCACTACCGGGCGCCTCCCGTAAAATGACTCGGAGAGCTGCTGAATAAACGAGTGCGGCGCTCCCGCTACAAGCGAGAGCTGCACGCCGTCCCAATCCTCGCCCACGGTCTTGTCCACGATGGCCCAGCCTTGAAGCAGGGGCTTTTTGTCTGCTTTGGACGGCAGCACGATGCGGTAGGTGGTCTTCCAGATCGGCACTTCGCTGATGTAGCTCACATACAAATTGCGTTCGCCTACGCGATCAGCTCCAGATAGCGCCTCGCTTCGACCTGCAAATCTTTTTCCGCGATTCTCACGCTCGTCGACGCATTGAGATCCACACTGCGCACTTCGCCGCTATCGGCGATCAGCGAAATCTCGTCCGTCTCCACCGTCCAACCGGGGCCTGCACCCGTGCGCGTCTTGCGCTCCACGCTCAATAGTTTGCCTGTCAGCTGCGGCCCGTTTCTGCTGCGAACTTCCAGTCTGGCCCCGCGCAAGGCCCCCAGGAACTCCGCCGTCGTCGGCCGTTCGCCCAGTGACAGCCGCAGCGTCGCGAGTCTCCGTGCTAGAGGCGCTTCCGAGTTGTAGTCCACGCCGGTGATCCGGCCGCCGGAGAGATCCAGGACGGTCAACGACTTCAGCACGTCATTCAACTGCGCGCTGGCGAAGTCAACATGGACATCCTGGCTTCCGCGTACGCGGCCCAGATGCTCGAAATATCCGACGCCATTCTTGTACAGCACCACGCGGCGTACCGGCAGCTTCGCCGCCGATGGATTTGCAGATTCGCTCCCCTCATTCGCTTCTTCCGTATTTTGTGATCTTGCCGTTGAAGTTGTTTTTTCTTGTGCCAAAGTCGCATGGCAACACAGCAAGAGGCACAGTACTCGGAGGACCAGCTTCATGAACCACCCCCATTGCGAACCAACAAACACTTGTCAATGGAGATGCGCGCCACTTCACCGGTGTTGTCTCGTCCGGCATTTTGTTCCTATAGCACGCGGTACCAGCCGCTCTATTCCCTGACCGTGCTCACGAATCCGCTTTTATGAAATACTTGGACGCCAAGCTGCTTTCTGGAGTTCCGATGCCACGCTACCTCACCCAGCACACGCTCGCCTGCCTCACGCGCCAGGGAGCCGAGGCGCTTGCCCAGCGCATGACGGCCGGAGGGCTGGCGCATGCCGAACGCGTCGTCGTCAACATGCTCGAAGGAAAAATGTTCGTCGAGTTCCGCGCCGATTCCCGCGAAGATCTGGAAACCTGGCTCGAAACCGAAGGCATGCATTTCGACTTCCTCGTTCGAATCGAGTGGGAAATGCAGGGCGGGAAACTGCAACCGGCGGAGTAGAAAATAGCGTGATTTCCTGGTTTAGCTGCGCTAGGCTTTTCGAATCGCTCCAGAGGAGGAAGACCATGTCTGACTATGCTCACCCTGAAGTTCTCGTCACCACCGATTGGGTGGCGGCGCACGCCAAAGATCCGGGAATCCGCGTCGTGGAAGTCGATGTAGACACCACCGCCTACGATCAGGGCCACATCGACGGCGCCATTTCTTGGAATTGGCAAACGGAATTGCAGGACGCCATTCGCCGCGACCTCGCCGATCCCCAGGCCTTCGAGGGTCTCCTCGGCAAGGCCGGAATCTCGGCTGACACCACCATCGTTCTCTACGGTGACAATAACAATTGGTTTGCCGCCTGGGCCTTCTGGCAATTGAAATACTATGGCCACGAGAAAAT
>MNIJ01000117.1 GCA_001919715.1 Acidobacteria bacterium 13_1_20CM_58_21 | reverse complement strand
TTTGATGCCGAGTACGGAAAATTCAGCGGCGCGGTAATGAACACGATTACCAAGTCCGGCACCAATGGCATTCATGGATCTGCGTTCGAATTCTTGCGCAACGACAAATTCGACGCGCGAGGTTTCTTCGACCCGATCGACCAACCGAAAGCGGAACTGCGGCGTAACCAGTTCGGCTACGCCGTGGGCGGGCCTTTCTGGAAGAACAAGCTCTTCTGGTTCACGGACTATCAGGGAACGCGAGAGGTTAGGGGAGCCAGCACGGGTTCGGTGACGGTGCCGACAGCGGACCAGCGGAGTGGCACCTTCACCCCGGCTGACTTTGCGGATTCCAGCGGCAATCCACTGCTCGTGGACAGTCAACCCTGCCCCGGCGGTGCTACCTGCGGATTGAATTGGGCCGACACGCTCTCGAATCGGCTGGGCTACACGGTGACCAATGGCGAACCTTATGGGGCCATCCAAGTGCCGGACCCCAGTCAGCCGAGTGGCTTTCGCCTAGATCCCTGCGCCAGCACTGCACAGTGCGTGTTTCCCAACGCTACAATCCCATCGACCGCCTTTGCCAAGCCGGCCGTCGCGATTTTGCCCTACATCCCGATAGGCGATGGTAATGGCAATTTCGCGGACGCCAGCCAAAGGAACAAGATAAAGGATGACAAGGCCGGACAACGCGTGGACTTTATTAACAAGATGACCGGCGACTGGTCGTTTTATTATCACTTCGACGACTCCAATAACTTTAACGCGCTGGACGCCAGCGTGCCGGGCTTTTCCAGCGTCACGGTAGCCCGTGCACAGCAGTTCGTCCTCAACAACAACAAAACTCACGGTGCAAGCGCGGTGAATCAATTTCGTTTGAGCTTCTTCCGGACAGCTACGCACACGGACGAGCCAACTAGCAGCTTCGCAAAACTCTCGGATCTCGGTTTCGCAACGGGCCCAGGAACCCTCGGCATCATCCCCTCGGGCCCCCCTGGATTTCCACAGACGGTGCCGCCGATCTACTTCAATAACTTCTCCCTGGGAGTGAATACGCTGACGACGTTTCAGCCTAACAACACTTGGCACGTCTCCGACACTTTTTCGAAAGCGCGAGGCCGGCACACCCTCAAGTTTGGCGGTGAGTTCCGCTACCTGCAGATCAATGAGCGCAATACGTGCGCGCCGAACGGAGACTTCACCTTCGATGGCAGCATAACGGGCTCAGATTTCGCGGACTTCCTCCTCGGCGCATCGCAAAACTATAACCAGTGCAGCCAGCAGTTCCTAGATTCACGGTCGCGTTATGCCGGGGCGTTCGCTGAGGACACCTACAAGGTCAAGCCGAACGTCACGCTAAATCTCGGTGTACGCTGGGAAGTAAGCATGCCGTGGTATGACACTCAGGGCAAGATTGAGACCATCGTGCCTGGCTTGCAGTCCACACAGTTCCCGACTGCCCCGCTAGGCTGGGTGGTGCCGGGGGACCCGGGCATTCCGAGCACACTCGCTCCGACTCGGTATAACGACTTCTCTCCGCGGCTCGGCATTGCTTACTCGCCCGGCTTCAAAGATGGGATTGCGGCCAAGATCTTCGGTGGCCCCGGCAAGTCCAGCATCCGAGCGTCTTATGGCATCTACTACACGTCGATCGAAGACCTGAACCTTTTCTACGAGGTTGGAGATGCTCCCTTTGGGCTCTATTGGGTATCGCCGAACCCCGTCAACTTCGACCAGCCGTTCCAGGAAGTCGCTAACGGAATGTCAGAAACCCAGCGCTTCCCATTTGTGTTACCGAAGCCGGGAAGCCCGGCTAATAAAACGCTAGACTATTCAATTTATCTGCCGATCTCGTATTCGCCGGGCTACGACATTCACAATCGGCCGCCCTATGCGGAACACTACAATTTGTCCATTCAGCGGGAGCTCAGTAAATCGACGGTGCTGACGCTGGCTTATGTCGGAACGCAGGGCCACAAGCTAATCTCCCAATACGACGCCAATCCCGGCGATTTCGCGCTTTGCCTGCAGCTCAACCAATTGAACGCCACGCCTGCATGTGGGCGCAACGGCGAGAACCAGACGTATACTCTGTCTCCAGGCGTGCCCGCCCCAGCGAAGGCGTTTACCACCCCCTGTCCCACGGGAACCCCAGCTGGCAGCACCTGCATAGCTGGCACGCGTGATCATCTGGGGCCGGACTTCAGCCAGAACAACAGCTTCACCGCCAACATCGCCAATTCGAGCTACTCCGCCGGACAGATCACCGTGGAGCGCAAAGCCGCGGATTTTACCTTCCTGGCGGCATACACGTTCTCCAAGGCGATGGACAATTCTTCCGGCTTCGGCCAGTGGGTGAACTTCTTGAACCCTCGGCTCAGCCGCTCGCTCTCTGCCTACGACATCACCCACAACTTCGTGGTGAGTTACATCTGGGCAGTTCCCTTCGAGCGGGCCTTCGGCAACCTGCCGAAGCGCTTGACGCAAGGCTGGAGCCTGAACGGTGTTACCCGACTCTCCGGTGGTCTGCCCGTCGGGCTCAGCCAGGGCGGAGATTACTCGCTGGTTGGCGGTGGGAACACCGATGTACCCAACATTGTGGGGAAGGTCGTGACCCAAAATCCCCGCAAGGATGGTCCCAATGGGGCGAACACCTACTTTCTACCGGACGCGTTTGCCAGTGGTCCAAACGGCGGATTTGGCAACGCCAACCGCCAGTTCTTCCACGGCCCCGGAATCAACATCACAGACTTCGGGATCTCTAAGAGGACTATGATCAGAGAGGCCATAGGGTTCGAAATTCGCGCGGAATTCTTCAATCTATTTAACCACGCCAATTTCAGCAACCCGCACGGCAATTTCAACAACACCGACACGTTCGGCATAGTGACCAGTACCAGGTCATTCGGAGACACTGGTAGCGGCTTGCGCGAAGGTCAAATCAGCGCGAAGTTCACCTGGTAAAGTGTGCGGCGCCAAGTCGGACGGGCAGGCATGCCTGGCCTGCCCGGTTAACTTATGCCTGCATGAAACAATTCCCTCAACTTCGGACCGGGTGTAGGCCCAAGGTGTTTCTGCTACTTCTGGGCCTCTCGCTCGCAGCACCTTCTTTTGCGCAGACGGCGGAGAGTTACCGTCAACAGGCCATCGAGCTTTCGCGCCACAAGTCCTGGGATCAAGCCATCGCGAGTTATCACAAGGCCCTGGAGCTCAAACCCAACGACCCGGATACGCATTACAATTTGGCGCTGACGCTGAAATACAAGGGTGACGCCAAACAGGCCGCTGAAGAGTTCGAAGCCACGCTGCGGCTCAAACCGAAGTGGGCCGATGCGCACTACGGATTAGGCGCGACCTTGTACGATCTGAGCGATCAGGCCGCCGCGCTCAAGGAACTACGCACGGCAGTAGAAATCGATCCCGCGAACGCCGCAGCACGCCGCCTCTTGGCGCGCATTTATTTGCAGCAGAGCGATCCTTCGGCCGCTGAGCGCGAGCTGCGGCGGGCGCTACAATCGAAGCCCTCTGCCGAGATGCATTTAGAGTTGGGGCTGACCGAGGGACAGCTCGGCAATCTGGATGGCGCTGCGGCTGAGTTTCGCCGCGCCCTCGGACTTAATCCCCAGTTCGCACTGGCGCACGCGCTGCTCGGAGTGACGCTGCGCCGTCAGGGCGATCACGCGGGGGCCCTCGCCCAGTTCCGCAAAGCTGTCGAAAGCGATCCTAAAGATCCGCAGGCGCAATATAACCTGGGCATGGAGCTCAAATCCGGCGGCGACATAGCTGGCGCAACCGCCGCGTTCCGGCGAGCCATCGAGCTGAAGCCTGATTTCGAAAAGGCGCACTACAGCCTGGGTATCGCTTTGCGCGCTCAGGGCGAAACCAGCGCGGCGAAAAAGGAGCTGGACGATCTGAACGCACTGCATGAGTTCCGGGCGCGCCTGGCGCAATCGAAATATCTCACCCTCCAGGGCGTGGAAGCGCTGAAACAGCAAAAGCTCGACGATGCGCTCGAACTTTTTCAGAAGTCCATCGAGCAAAGTCCCGAGCTGCCGACCGGCCATTATTATCTGGGCGTAACTTGGGAGCGCAAACAAGATGCAGCACGTGCCTTGGCGGCCTATGAGAAAGCACTCGAGCTGAAACCGGACTATGCACAGGCCCACTCGAGCCTCGGACTGCTCTATTGGCGCCAGAACGATAGCAAACGCGCGCTCCAGGAGTTCCGGGAGGCGGTGATGTCCGATCCTGATCTGGCGGAGGCGCATTACAACCTGGGCCTCGCGCTGGAGCAAACCGGGCGTCTCGAGGAAGCCGCTCGAGAGCTGCAGGAAGCCATCAGTCTCGATCCCCAATACACTGACGCCCGGATACAATTGGGATTGGTCCTCAGCCAGGACAACGATACCGCTGGCGCGGCCAATGTCTTCCGTGAACTCGTGCGCCGCGACCGGAATTTCGCGGAAGCTCACAACAATCTCGGGCTGGTATTGTTGCAGGCGGGCGACGTTCGCATGGCGCAGGCGGAGTTTATCGAGGCTGCGCGCCTCAAGCCGCTCTATGCGGAAGCGCACTACAATCTTGCATTGGCGCTCCATCAGGAAGGAAAAGAGGAGGAATCCCGCAGAGAGTTCGAGAAAGCATACGAGATTTCGCCTGGGTTGAGAAACCACCGGTAAGGACCTCTTGCGGTACGGTCACCTACAGGGTGAGGCGGCTCTTCAGACCTGGCTCATCGAGTTTGGAATCCGCCGATCTCATTTCTCGGAACAGATGTAAATTGGACGACATCACTACTCCGGGGCTCAGGTGCACAGCGGGAGGGAAGTGTATTTTGTTGGTGAGGTTGTCAGCCATGACGCGGACGGCTATCTGACCTTGGCGGTGTGGTTGTTGGTAAATCGACGCGGTAATGGTGCCCTTTTGGAAGTATGGGGACATCTCGGCGAAGAGATCCGTGGTTATTAGCTTTACTTTTCCGGCCAGGCCCCGCGCTCCAAGCGCACGGCACACCGGCAAGCAATTTACAGTGTTTACGTAGAGACCCGCAAGGTTCGGGACACGGCGCAGGAGGTCGAACGTTTTTTGGAAACTTTCATCTTCATCTTCGTGCCCTTCAATGATGCCCGCGATCTTCCCGCCCGTGCAGTGTCGCGGGAACGCTTCGGAAAAACCATCGGTTTTCTTGCGGTGATCCTCGGCGGTAAGCATGCCCGCAACAACCGCCACCTTCGAAGCTCGCGGAACGAGCTTGCCCATCAGTTCACCGGCGAGGCTGCCATTCAATGACGGTTCCACGCAGACAATGCTTGAACGACGGCTCTCCGGAGCATCGGTGGATACGCAAACCACACGAATGCCATTCGCTTCGGCTTCGTCAATGAGAGGCGTCAGAGCTTTTGGATTTCCTGCGGTGAGAATAATTCCGTCGACGCCGCATTGTACGAGTTCCTTGAAGACCGCCGTATCTCCTTCTCCAAGCGCGTGAACGGGTCGATTCAGGAACTGAAGCCCCAGCTGTCCGACGCGGCGAGCTTCATCCCGGACTCCGCTCCAAAGCTGGTCATAGAAAAAGTGTATTTCCCGGGGTATGCACACCCCCACTCGAGCGCTGGCTTTAGCAACTGATAAAGCACGCGCCGCCAGATTCGGGGTATAGCCGATCTGTCGCGCAACTTGCAGAATCCGCTGGCGCGTGGATTCCTTTATCCCTCCGCGCCCGTGCAAGGCGCGATCCACAGTTCCAATGGAGACGTTCGCCATTTGGGCGATCAAGTGGATTCCGCTTCTTTGTTTGGTCATACTTGCTGCCCACGTGGGTTCGTTCGTCGAGAAAAATAGCCCCCGCTCGCGACGACCCTGCGGGCGTGGCCCCCTAATATTCCCAAGGCCGATGATTGCTGAGCCCATCTTACGTCATCGGCGGGCACGGCAAACACGGGGAAAGTGTGCCCGTGAGTCCAGTTTTACCGTGTACGTTAACGAACAGATCCCATTCGAGCCCTAGGGGAAGCCGCGCTGACGTTTTCAGGAGCTTTCCTATCCTCGGCCTGAAGTCCAGGGCTTGATGACCCCACGGGGGGTAAGGCATTAATGCGCCAGAGCACGGGCACAAGCAAGGGGCCAATGGCCAAAAGAAAAAGAACCGCGCGAAGAATGCGTGTCGGGAAGAGACTTCATGGCCGCCTCCAGAAGGAATGGGAATCCTTGCAATTCGAAAAGCGTGTGGTACTCTACTACGGTCGTTAACGTACACGTGAGAATCATTTCCGTTCCCTTTCGCTCCTTCTTGTCGCACCGAGGACACTTTTGTGTTGCCATGGTTAGGCAGGTCTACGGTCCTTGCGGTCTTCATTCGTCTTGGTGTTACCTGCAGTTGCGCTTCCCGGTGCTAACGTTTGGAGACCGTAACGCGCCTGAAATCTATGCAAAACTACGGCTGGAAAACAATGTTGGCACTGACGCATGCCTTACTTGATCAGGGGGGGCGACAACGCGATCGTGCGAGAGTTCGCAAGGGCTTGCGCCGAAAACGGACTGGTCGTTCCGATGGCCACCGTTTCGCTGTTCTTTCACCCCGTTTTTCGTGACGGCGCTTTTACCGCAAACGATCCGGAGGTGCGAGCCTACGCCTTGCAAAAAACCATGCGGGCAATGGACCTCGGGGCGGAGTTAGGCGCAAAGATTTTTGTGTTGTGGGGCGGCCGTGAGGGTGTCGAAACCGACGCCTGCCGTCGTGCGGACGAGGCCGTAAAGCGCCTCCGCCACGCGGTCAACTATCTTTGCGAGTACAACATTGACCAAAAGTACGGGTTCAAGTTCGCGCTGGAAGCCAAACCCAATGAGCCCCGCGGAGATATCTACATGGCCACCACCGGCCACTACCTCGGCTTCATTCCCACGCTCGATCATCCCGAGATCGTGGGCGTCAATCCGGAGGTCGCTCACGAGCAAATGGCTGGCTTGAATTCCATGCACGGAGTGGCGCAAGCCTGGGAGGCTGGCAAACTTTTTCACATCGACCTCAACGATCAAATGCCGGGGCGTTTCGATCAGGACTTGCGCTTTGGTTCCGCGAACTTCAAGTCCTCGTTCTGGCTGGTGAAATTCTTGGAAGACGTCGGGTACGACGGACCGCGTCATTTTGATGCGCATGCCTATCGCACCGAGGATTACTGCGGGGTGAAGGACTTTGCGCGTGGCTGCATGCGCACCTATTTGATCCTGAAAGAGAAAGCTGCGTGTTGGAACCGAGACAAAGAGATTCATGCCATCCTCCAGGAGATCGCCGGTGGCGGCAATGGCTCTTTCCAGGCAGGTCCGTATTCGAAACAGAGCGCGACACAACTCCTGGCCCATGTTTTCGACAAAGATGCGATCAGTAAGAAACGCTTGCCCTATGAGCGCTTGGATCAACTCACGGTCGATCTTCTCGCTGGCCTGCGATGAAAACACCGAAGTTACGCGTGCTGGTTTCGGCTGGTGTGATATTGGCCGTCGCGTATGCGAATCCCGCGCTTGGTGAATCGAGCCACGATGCCTGGCTGCGATACGCGTCAATCGGGGAGATGGCGCGGGGAAAATACGCGTCGCTTCCCGCGGCCGTAGTTGTGCTGGGAGATTCTTCGACCTTGGGCACCGCGCAAGCGGAGCTCATACGCGGCGTTAAGGGCATGCTTGGCAAGACGCTGCGCGCCGGGAAAGGCCCGCCTCGGGAGAAAGCCATTGTTTTGGGTACGTTGGCATCGATGCAGGCGGTGGTTCCAGGATTTCACGCCCCTCATACCTTGAGTGCAGACGGTTTTTGGCTGACCTCCGGACAAGTGCGAGGATTTGGGTGTCTTATCGTTACGGCAGTGACTGATCGTGGCGTCCTGTATGGGGTGTTCGCGCTATTGACCAAGATTGCTCAAAGTACGGAGGTCACCCCCCTTGACGAAGTCCAAGAGCCCTACGCCCGGCTACGCTGGGTGGACCAGTGGGACAACATCGATGGTGGAATCGAGCGAGGATACGGCGGACGCTCTATCTTTTTCGAGAACGGGAAGGTGCGCACCGATTTGACGCGCGTCCGCGAATACGCGCGCTTGCTCGCTTCCATTGGAATCAACGGCTGCTCCGTCAATAATGTCAACGCGAATCCGCGCCTTCTTGAAGAAGATTTTCTGCCGCAACTCGCTCGCATCGCTGACACCTTCCGCGAATGGGGTATTCGGATGGCCGTCGCTATTGATTTGAGCGCTCCCAAGGTCGTTGGAGGGCTGGATACATTTGATCCACTTGATCCTCGTCTCGGAGAATGGTGGCGCAAGAAAGTAGACGCGATCTATCGTTGGATTCCGGACTTCGGGGGATTTGTTGTCAAGGCGGACTCTGAAGGTCGGCCTGGCCCGTCCGCTTATGGCAGAACACCGGCGGACGCCGCCAACGTGATCGCACGCGCGCTCCAACCCCACGGGGGCATCGTTTTCTACCGGGCCTTTGTATACGACCATCATCTCAACTGGCAAGATCCTAGGAGTGATCGCGCGCGAGCCGCCTACGATATATTCCATCCGCTAGACGGCAAATTCGATGACAACGTCGTTGTCCAAATCAAAAACGGGCCCATTGACTTTCAGGTCCGCGAACCTGTTTCTCCGCTCTTTGCCGGATTGCCAGGTACGAACGTGGCGATGGAGCTGCAAATCTCACAGGAATACACCGGACAGCAACGACATTTATGTTTCCTCCCATCGATGTGGAAAGAAGTGCTGGACTTCGACCTGCAGCTGAACGGGGACGGCGCCATGGTAAAGGACCTGGCCTCTGGCAAGACGTTTCGTCGTCCCATGGGCGGATTCGTCGGCGTGGCAAACGTCGGTACCGATGCGAGTTGGCTCGGTCACCCGCTGGCGATGGCAAATCTCTATGGGTTTGGCCGCCTGGCGTGGAATCCCGATCTAAGTCCGAGAGCCATCGCCGAAGAATGGACGCGGCTGACCTTTGGAAACGATCCGGCCGTGTTAAGCACCATTGCCGACATGCAAGTCAATTCGTGGAAGGTCTATGAGAGCTACACGGGTCCGCTGGGGGCTCAAACATTGACGGACATTCTCGGAAGTCACTACGGCCCCGGAGTGGAATCGTCCGAGCACAACGGTTGGGGCCAGTGGCACCGCGCTGACCATGAGGGGGTCGGGATGGATCGCACGGTGGCTACCGGCACGGGCTATGTCGGGCAATATCCTCCGCCAGTAGCCAAGCTGTATGAGTCTTTGGAATCCACTCCGGACGAGTTGCTCCTTTTCTTCCACCACGTTCCTTACACGCGCGTGCTGAAGTCCGGCAAAACCGTGATTCAGCACATTTACGACTCCCATTACGAAGGCGCGGAACGCGCCGCGCAGTACGTCCATCAATGGAAATCGCTCAGCGGCCGCATAGATGAGCAGCGTTACTCTGACGTTTTGACACGACTTGAATATCAAGCGGGACACGCAATCGTCTGGCGGGATGCCGTCTCTAACTGGTTCTTCGGCATGTCCGGCATACCTGATGAGCAGCATCGTGTGGGTATTTATCCTGATCGCATCGAAGCTGAGGCCATGCGGCTTCAAGGCTACTCGGCCGTGGATGTCGTCCCGCGAGAAAACGCTTCCGGCGGCCAAGCGATCGAATGCGCGCAGCCACTAGGATGTACGGCTTCCTTGCGGTTTGAGGGCGACGCCGGGTGGTACGACATGGACGTTGTGTACTTCGATCAGAACAATGGCAACTCAGATTTTCGGGTCGTGGTGGGCGATCAGGTAGTGGATGAATGGATGGCCAACGACACCCTCCCCGCCACAAAAATTGGAGGTGATTCTTCGAAGCGACGGCACATTCCAGGATTGGCGCTGCGCCCGGGGGACGACATTCGCATTGTGGGGATTCCGGACAGGGAAGAGCATGCGCCACTCGACTATGTCGAGATTCACGCCTCCAGGCAATGAGGTGCTCGGAACCAATCGCAAAGTCTGAGCTTTTTGGGAGCGGAATGTAGGTCGTCGGCGGATGCCAGGCGAAAGACAGATTCTAATCTTGGCGAATTTTTCCGTTCTTTGCTAAGCCCTCCAGCCAGCGCCTCGCGGTCATGGCTTCAGGACGATCGCCGTGGCTCTTCAAGAACTGACGCAGAGCCTCGGCCGAATCCTCGTACCGCCCCACCGCCGTGAGCGACTGCGCGACAAGAAGCTCGATTTGGGGCGCCTTGCCGTTTGACTCCGCGAGCGCTTGCTCGGACGCTTTCAGCGCTTGGTCATATCGTTCTTGATAGTAATAGGCTTTGGCCAACTCCCAATGAGTCTCCCACCCGCCAGGGTCCATCTGCAGCGATTTCTCGAGCGGTGCGATGGCTGCCTGGTATTTCTTCTGGTTGGTGAGGGTCATTCCCAGTGCGGCAAAAGCGCGCGCGTTACTTGGATCCATCTGCGTAGCCTTTTCAAGAACGCTTTGTGCTTGCGTCCAATCGCGCAGGCTGAGGTACAGCACCCCTTGTACAAAGAGCACGTCCGGGTGCCCGGGTGCCAGCGTCATCGCTTCGCCCACGAACCTCTGTGCCTCCGCCATTTTGTTCGCGTTTAGCGCTTGCAATCCTTTGTCTAGAGCTTCTTTCGCTTTCGGCGCGAGCAGCGGCTTACCAGGGATACCCGTGGTATCTTCCCTAGCCGATTCCTTTTGCAGATAGACGTCGACTTCGGCCCTCACGCTGACGGGTACCGACACTTCCTTTTGGGCGCTCTTGTAACCGGTCGCATCCACGACCACGGTATAATCCCCTAGACTTCGCAGAATGAAGAACGCGCGTCCGTGTGACGCTTCCTTGCGATCGGTTGGCATCCCTTGCTTGTAAACTTTCACGCTCGCGGGCGCGGAGATGGGCTCTCCAGCACTGTCGCGCACGGTCACCGAGATTTCTGCTTTGTCTCCCCGGAGAACGGTTCCTTCACTTGCGCTCTCCTGGCCTAGGGCTGGCGGAGGAGGCCAGAAAAGGCAGGGAACTATAGGTAGCAGGAACCCGACGATCCGAAGCGGCGCGTGTAGCTTGGGAAGGCACATATAAACGCTCGTGAAGATCTGGTGGAAGAGTAGTCCCGCACGTTCGGCGCGTCAAGAACTACGGGGCGCCCGAGAAAGCCATGCTGGAAGCAAGGAAATGAGGAAGTAGGGATGCGAAGAAGGAGTTCCGCGACCTTCGTGTTTTTTGACGCGGAGTGCGGAAACGATTGAAAATGCTTGATTTCTCCTGAGCACAAAAAACTGGCCAGAGTCGAAGAGTGTGAAAAGAAATGGGTGCAGAAGGTGGAGGCCATCACGGTTGTATGGGTGGAGGCGAGCCCGACATCTTCTCAAGGAGATCGTCGTCCGCCTTCTTGTGGAGTTCGCGAACTCTGGAGAATTCCTGCTGGGCGGCCGCCGTGTTGCCCATGGCTTGATACAATCGCCCCAGTTGAAAGTGGGTGTCGGGCTGCGCGGGATCTAGTTTCACGGCGCGTTGGAGCGAGGCGAGTGCATCCTTATAATGCTTCTGCTCCCGATAGATAGCTCCCAAGTCAGCATAGGCGATGCGCAGGTCGTCCTTCAGTTGGACAGCCTTCTTTAGCAAGGTAACGGCTCTCTCCAAGTCGTTTCTTTTCAATTCGATGTCGCCAAGATAGGCCAGCGCCTGGGCATGCTCAGGATCGGCCGACAACGCGCTCTCGAAGGCCGGTTTTGCGTCATCATATTGAAGCAGCTTCCAGTACAGATAGCCGAGTCCAAAATTTACGTTTGCTTCGGCTGGCGCAGCCTTCGCGGCAGCCTGGAACTCTACGATTGCTTCGGGAGTTCTACCCAGACCGTCCAGAGCCTCTCCCGTCAGCACATGAGCAGCGGCGGAATCGGGATTGTGTTCGAGGATTTGGCGGAACTGGTCCAAGGCGCAGGAATATTTCTTCGCCCACAAGCAGCTCTGTGCCAACACCTGGCGCAGCTCGGTATTTGCCGGATCAGAATTGGCGGCCAATTCGAGATGCTGCGATGCCTCGGCAAACCGCTTCGTTCCGTAGTAGCTCAAGCCCAGCAGAGTACGCGCCTGCATGTTATTTGGATCCACCGCTAAAGCAGTCGAGAGCGGAGCCACGGCTGCTTCGAATCGCCCCTGCTTGAACTCCGCCAAGCCCAGATTCAACTGAACTCCCGGCAGTTTTGGATCCAGGGCGAGAGCCTTTTTATAAGCTGAAGCCGCCTCCGGATACTTCTGTTGCTTGGAAAGAATCACTCCCAGACTCGCAAATGCCCCGGCGTCGCGGGGATTTTGCTCCGTGACGGCTTGCCAAACCCGCGCAGCATGTTCGAGGTCTCCTTTTTGTTCGAGGATCAGCGCCTCGGAGGGGCTGGGCGCTTGCGCGCCCGCATTCGCTGGCCAGAACAGCGCGATGGCAAGCAGTCGACGTTTCCAGTCGGTCATAAGCGGATCACAACCGAGTTATATGGTAACCCGACGCTGCTGGTCGGAGAACAATTAGTCGCGATTCCTGACCAGCCCCTGCGCGGTGTGCAGCCCAGTGCGGCGGGATATGTCGCGCGAAAATGTTCGATGAAACGTTCGACCCTTACGCTGTGCTTCGAGGACACCCGCAATCCTCATCGGATTGCCTCAGGATAAGAGCGATCTCCTGGGTGCAAATAAAAGTAGGAGCTGCAAGTGAGCGAGGTTAGAAAGTTTCGCGGAACTTGCGCAAGTAAAATGGGACAAAACAAATGCCCCGCTGGCACAGCGTACCAGCGGGGCAAGGTGCAATCCCCTAGCGGTGCTTCTAGAAGACGATCTTCATCCCGAGCTGGAAGATCCGAGGTTCGAAGGCAGAAGTGACCTGGCCAAATTTACTGTCCCCGAGGTTGGTGCTGACGTCATGGAATTGGGTGTGGTTCCACGTGTTAAAGCTTTCCGCGCGGAACTCCAGCCGGCTGCCACGCGCTTCGCTGAAGAGGAAGCTCTTGAAGAGTGACATGTTCCAGTTATCGCGGCCCGGTCCCCGCAGAGCGTTGTGGCCCAGCGTACCGAAGGCACCAACCGCCGGAGCAGTAAACGCGGTCGTATCGAACCACTGGCCGACGGTGTGTGGATAGGAGACACTCCCGGTCAGGTTTGCCCGGTTCGTGGCAGCAGGGAGGCCGTTGCCGCTCTGGTTGCCGCTGAGCCCGATGTTGATCGGCAGACCGGACGACATGGTCACGATTCCAGACACTTGCCATCCACCTAGAGCGGTCTTCACCAGCCGGCTCTGGCTGCCCCGGAAAACCGGAATGTCGTAGATGAAGTTGAATGCTGCGTTGTGCGTGCGGTCATAGCCGCCCGGCCCGATGTCGTATCGCCACCCTGCGTAAGGATTCGAAACGTTGCCCAGGTCGCCTCCGCCGTTGCCGGCAGTGGTCGGGTCGATGGTGCGCGACAGCGTGTAGTAGGCCCGCAGCTGAAGGTCACGGCCCACCTGGGAATTGAGGTCAACCTGGAGTGCGTTGTAATGCGAGTTAGCCTCGTTGGCCGTCAGCCGAATGGCATGGAAACCGGGATAAGTGAGGCCCGGCGCCAAGGTGTATTGGCCACCGTTGATGAGCCCTGGCAGCGCGCTGGGATCCGGGAGATTGTATTGGCTACGGTCGTTCTGGTGGCGGTTCTGGTTTCCGACGTAGGAAACGGACAGAACAGATTTAGCATTCAGCGAGTGCTGTACGCCAACGCTGTACTGGTAGCTGGCGGGAAGCTTGTAATTGTCCACGGCAAGCCCAGTTAGGTCCGCGGGGTTAATCGGTCGGCTCGCTGCCGCACCGGTCGCAAGCAAAATGCCCGGGTCAGCCAATGTCACGCTGTTGTTAGTGACGCCCAAGCTAAACGGGATATTGGGGCCGGCGTCATACATGTCGTTGCCCTGGATGCGCTCATACATGATGCCGAATCCGCCGCGGACGACAGTCTTGGCATTGCCGCTCACATCGTAGGCAAATCCAAGTCGTGGGCCGAAGGCCGCCCAATGATTGTTCACCAGACCTTGGGGCACGCCGTTCTGGCCGGGGATGCCGATCCCGTTCAAGTACAGCTGAACACCTGCCAGAATCGGATTTGGGCTGGTCCCTAAGCCCGGGCTGAGGGGGCTAACCGTGCCATCCGGGAGCATGATGGCCGTTTTGGCTGGGTCGTAGAGCGAGGGATAGAAATTACCCATGCGGTTGTTGGCTTCGTAGGTGTGTGGCACGCCGTCCCAGCGCAAGCCGAGGTTGAGGGTAAGCCGGCGGTTCACGCGCCAGTTGTCCTGGACGTAGGCGGCCCAAGAAACGTTGTTCCACTTGCCACTGTCTTGCACGGCGAGTTCTGAATAGCTCTTGGCAGTGCCGAGCAGAAAATCGGCAAGGTCATTGCCGGGCTTGGACTTGAGACCGGCAGGGGTGGTAAACGTCCCGTCAAAGTTAAACGAACCCTGGGTGGTACCGAACAGGTCCTGGACTTTTTTGTAGATCGCCCAGCTCGCCCCGAACTTAAGCTGGTGCGCTCCCTTGGTCAGCGAAATGTCGTCGCGGATTTGGTAATCGTCCGCCTTGTTGCGCCACGGCCAACTGGAGATTTCGAAATGCGAATTAATCCCGCCGTTCAAATCAATATTCGGGATGCGGCTCAGGTTGTTTGGCCCGGTGAATAGTCTTGAATTCGCACTGACGTAGCCAGTGGGGAGCGCCAAGCTAGCCAAACCGGAACCTGCAAAAGGAATAATGTTGATGCGGTTGCCGTTGTAGTTGAACGCCGCCTCGTTGAGGAGTGTTGGGCTGATGGTGTACGTCGCGTGGATTACGCCGCTATAGGAGGGATTGCCAAAGGTGTCGCCGACGGTCGGAACGTTGGCGCCGCTCCATTGACTGATCCCGTAGTTCTGCGTGACCTGTTCCGCAACATAATGGCCGAAAACGGAGAACTTGCTCGTGAAGTTGTGGTCAATTCGAGCGATCTCTTCCTTCAGATTCGTGGGAGACTTGTTGCCACCGATGAACGTGGGACGTCCATTGGCATCAAGGGCATTACTTTTCGGGAAGATTCCTGCGCTGAGCAACGCCGTGGCGTTCGGAGCGATCATGCAGGACGGAATCTTGTTGCCGGGGAACGGCGATCCTTGCACGACTCCTGCTGGAGCAGCGCCACCCGGGCAATTGGCAAAGAGAACGCTCGGTGTAACTTGTGCGGCAGTCGGAACATTGATCACCGTGGAGTTGGTGCTGAAATCACCGCCATATGAGGCGGGATCTGGAACCGTCTGGTTGGTGAGGCCACCATTGACATACCTGCGCCACTCCATGTTGTAGAAGAAGAAGGTCTTTGTCCTATTTGGATTGTACAGCTTGCCGAATGTGACCGGGCCGGCAACGTTGAAGCCGAACATATTCTGTCTCAGCTCAGCGACTTTTTGTGGAGGCCGGTTGAAGAAGTTGCGGGCGTCCAAGGCGTCGTTACGCACGAACTCCCACGCCGAACCATGGAGCTGAGTCGTCCCGGACTTGAGGACCATGGTCATGGTTCCCCCGGAGGACAGACCATAATCGGCGCTGTAGTTGGAAGTAAGCGCACGGAACTCTGCGATGGCGTCCAAGGATGGCGCGATGCTCATGCCGCCGGCACCGCCGCGATCGTCATCCTCGCCACCGTCGAGCAAATAGATGTTGTGGTTTTGACGCATGCCGTTAAACTCTACGCTGGCATCTCCACCGACCGGCACGTTGGGGGCCAGGGCATTGATCTGACTCGACCCTCCCGGCGTCAGAGCAGCAAGCTGGTAAATGCCGCGGCCGTTCACCGAAAGCTGCGACAGCTGCTGGCCGGTGATGAGGTTGCTGGCCTCGCCAGAATCCGCTTGCACATGAACGACGTTGGCTTCGACGGTCACCGTTTCCTGTGCTGCGCCCAGCGCCATCTGGAAATCCACGCGCCTACGGTCGCCAACGTTCAGCACCAGGCCCTTCTGCTCGGCAACTTTGAATCCCGAAGCCTCGGCCTTAACGCTGTAGTGGCCAATGCGCAGATCGACCGCGACATACTGGCCCGAGTCGTTCGTGGTAATCGTGCGTGCCAGACTAGTCTCCGCATTTGTAATCGTAATCTTAACGTTGGCCATAACCGATCCCGATTGGTCGGTGACGGTCCCAACGACGGTGGCATCCTGGGCAGATGCTCGGAATGGCAAACCGGCCAGAAGCACAACAAGAACCAGCAGATAGCGCGGATGGTGCGTCTTTGTTAAGGCAACCATAGACCTCCCCACACACTTCGACGAGAGAGATTGCATCTTTCACTCCTCTTGCATGATGACAAGGTTTCTCACACACCCAACGACAAGCCGACCGTTAACGTTAACGGTTAGATTGTATTTATTCTTTTCATCGATACTTGTCAAGCAGATTTTTGATCGTTGATCGGGAAACGCCGCGGATTTCGCCCGGCATCAAAGAAAAACGAGCGATCGGGCACCGCGAGCTAAGGAAGCTAACGATGCTATACTTCGTGCGCTGCCCTGCTGACCAAAATATGATCACATGATCTCACCCCATCGAAAGCAGGGTAGCGCCTGGTATTTGGCGCTGGGTTTTGCTGGCACCCAGATCCTGGCGCTACTGGCGATTTTGCTCTCCGCGATTGGCGTACCCGCTCAACAGGCTTCCCATCCGCAGACCAAACAGGGGCCTCCCAGTATGGGTGTGGCAACCGGCGCTGCGCATGCCGCGATCAAGGATTCCCATTCCCGGCCCATCACGGCAGGCGGATTCGTGGACGATGCCCCCATCGTGTTCAGCGACATAACCAAACAAGCTGGTCTCGAAAAGTTTTTGCATCGCTCTGGAAGTCCAGACAAGAAGACCATCTTAGAAACGGTTGGTTCGGGTGTGGCGCTGCTCGACTATGACAACGACGGATGGCTCGACATTTATTTCCTGAACGGCTCCACGATAGCGGCATTAAAAGGGAAGGAGACTCCGCCTCGCGCCATGCTATTCCACAACAACCATGACGGCACTTTTAGCGAGGTCACCGAAAAGGCCGGTGTTGCGAACCAACGTTGGGGATTTGGTGTGGCCGTGGGGGACTACGATAACGATGGTTGGCCGGACATCTACGTCGCCAACTACGGCAAGAACCGCCTGTATCACAACAACCACGACGGCACTTTCACCGACGTCGCCGAGAAGGCCGGGGTAGCACTGGAGGGATGGTCGACCGGACCTACCTGGGGTGATTATGACCACGACGGGCTGCTCGATTTGTTTGTTCCAGGTTACCTGAAGTTTGATCTGGAACATCCACCGATCGCAGGACAGGGCCTCCTTCCTGCGAATTTTTGCCAATTTCGAGGCATTGCCGTGATGTGTGGGCCGCGAGGTCTGCCGGGAGAGCCCGACCATCTATTCCATAACAATGGCGATGGTACTTTTACGGATGTGAGCGTCAAAGCGGGGGTGTCTGATCCCAGCGGCTACTACGGCTTGGCCGCTGTTTTTGTGGATGTGGATGATGACGGATGGGTGGACTTGGCGGTGGCCAATGATTCCGTACCCAACTATCTTTACCGCAATCGGCGCAACGGCGCATTTGAAGATATAAGTTATGCATCCGGATTTGCCCTAAGCGAGGACGGACGCGAGCAAGCGTCCATGGGTATCGCCGTCGGTGACTACAATCGCGACGGAAAAGTCGATCTTTTCACGACTACTTTTTCCGATGACTACAAGACCCTCTACCGGAATGACGGCGCGAACAATTTTACCGATGTTACCTATCGCGTCGGTCTGGCGGGCCCAACCATCCCTTTTTTGGCTTGGGGAACTGGTTTCCTCGATTTTGACAATGACAGCTTGCTGGACGTTTTCATCGTCAACGGTCACGTGTACCCGGAAGTGGACCGGCAAGATTGGGGAACAACCTGGGCGGAACGGCCGCAGCTCTTCCGGAATCTTGACGGTTCCAGATTTGAAGAAGTGCCGCCAGCAACCGGCAGCGGTTTGGCCGATGTCATCACCGGCCGCGGAGCCGCATTCGGAGATCTTTTCAATACTGGACAAATCGACGTGGTCATCAACAACATTGATGCCACGCCTACGCTGTTGCGCAATGTGGTCAAGAACGGTAATCATTGGCTGACGCTGAAACTTATCGGTGGTCCAAAGAGCCCGCGGGACGCAATCGGAGCAAAGGTCTTCTTTACTGCGGGGGGAGTCCGGCAGCGAGCAGAGGTAGTGAGTGGTGGAAGTTACAGTTCGAGTTCCGACCCTCGTGTGCACTTCGGATTGGGATCGGCTACCAAGGTAGACAAAATAGAGATTCATTGGCCGAGCGGGACGCGGCAGAAAGCGACCGTCCCAGGTATTGATCGCATTGTGACCATTGAAGAAGGGAAAATTACGGCGGAAAGAATTTATAGTGACCGGCCTCCTCCGGATTCGAGCAGCGCTCCTTCCTCACCCAGGCCGTCTAGACGCCGCGGTTCCTAGTTTGTCGGACGGCCTAAGACTGAGGAGTCGAACATCATCAGAACAATCTGGCATTCCTCATCCCCGAAATTCTGGCACGGCCGGCGATAGCCGGAAGAGTTAATCCGCGCTCGCAGTCCTGTTACTTTCGTTTCGCCAACATTTCAAAGCAGCGATCGCCTTTACCGACGCCGTTCACGGCAAGCACGCGGCCTCCTCTGCAGTTATCGAGAAGCCCGGACCAAGGCTATGCAACAAATATTGAAATGCCTTGACAATATGCAACATTCGTTGTATTCGCTTAGCCGATACTGACGGTGAATGTTGCTTAAACGGATTTCTCTGGACGGGGTTTGTTCCTGATTAGATCAGAGCGAATTCGTCTCGCGAGTGCGGTGCGGCCTCCCAAGGAGCGCCGCCAAGGCCAGACTACGTTAGAAAGGCGCTTTGCAGCCGCAGGAGAAAATCTAAATGCCAGTCGGCGAAAACTCCTTCGATTGATCCTCGAAAATACTGCGGATACCTTTTTCCTGTCCTCGCGAGAATTGGCCAAACGCTGCGAAGTAGACGCAGCAACCATCGTCCGAACCATCCAGGCTCTGGGGTACAAGAAATATGCGGAATTCACTGCCGATTTACGCGCACATTTTGTAACCCAGATTACTCCCTACGCCGTCTTGAAAGCGGCATCGAAGGAGAAGCGCACCGTTGCGGACCGGATTCGCCACGCCATGGATATGGACTTGCGAAATCTACAAGCCCTACAGTCGTCGCTCAATGCGGAAAAAATTATCGCCTTGTCCAAGCAAGTGAAGCGTGCCCGCCGGATTCTAATTGTAGGAATCGACCTAGCCGCGGGGTTGAGCTGGCACTTGGCTTACGGCCTGATGACCCTGGGATTTGCCGCCGAGGCACCCGTCGGCAGCACCGGAAATGTCCAAAGAAGAGTAAGAACCCTGACGCGGGAGGACCTGCTCATCGCCATCAGCTTTGGCCAGTGCTTGCGCGATACGGTGGAGGCAGCGCTGCGCGCCAAGAAACTCGGGGTGCCAACGTTTGGCGTCACCGACAGCGAAACGACTCCCATTGCTCGGATTTGCGGTGACAGCTGTATGGCCTCAGTCGCCAGCCCATCCTTTGGCGGCTCCTACGTCGCTCCATTGAGTTTGCTGGGAACAATTCTGATCGCCTGCGCACACACACAGACCGCGCGTTCCCTGGAATTGTTGCGGCGGAGCGAAGTGGAAGACCTCGCCGACCATCGCTGGTATCATGCATGAGGAAAGCGCGAGGTACTCGATGGCGTAAAGCATTGCGGATTTTCGTGGTGCGGGCCAGGGAGTGGCCCCATGGTGAGCGCCAGCCCCGGCGTTCAGGCCGGGGTAAGCGATTGCCTTTCTGTTCGGCATGGTATAGATTCTCGCGTCCAAAAGACCTACGGGCGGATAGCCCGAAAGGTAAGCCCTCTAGC
>MNIJ01000092.1 GCA_001919715.1 Acidobacteria bacterium 13_1_20CM_58_21 | reverse complement strand
TCAAACTTCCCGTTCCGGGTGTTCACCACGCGAACCATGGAGCCAAAAGGCAGGTTGGGGTGCGCCGCGGTGAGGGCTTCGGAGTCGAAGCGCTCGCCGTTGGCGGTCTTGCGTCCATGGAATCCTGGGCCATACCAACTGGCATTGCCTACCCAGGACTTCACCGGCTTCATAGGTTGGTTCAGATGCGCTACCAGGGGGGCCTCCATCACCGGAGCGATGAGGAACATTAGAAGTACCCAGCGCAGCGCAGCCCAGATCATGAAGAGTCGATGTCTCATAGTGTGTTCTTTGTGCTACTCGGATCCAGAAAAGTGTAGCAAGGAACGTTCGTTATGTCAACCATTTTCTGACAGAAATTTCTCTCTTATCTCATTCACAGTAAACGCTTTAGCATCGAATAGTACCTTAGTAATGGTGTCGACAAGTCGCTGACTGACCCTCGGGTCAGCAAAGCTGGCCGTCCCGACCTGCACCGCCGAAGCGCCTACAGCCAGGTAATCAAGCACGTCTTCGACCGTCTCGATGCCTCCGAGCCCTAGAATTGGTGTCTTGGTGGCCTTCCGCGTTTCCCAAACCAGCCTCAAAGTAATGGGTTTAATTGCCGGGCCCGACAAGCCCCCGGTCTTGCTCCCCAACCGGGACCGCCCGGTGCGGAAGTCGATGGCCATCGCCGGGTAAGTGTTTGCCACTGTCAAGGCATCGGCTCCGGCTTCTTCGGCAGCCCGGGCGATAAGTCCAATGTTTGTCACCAGAGGGGAAAGCTTGACCCACAGGGGTCTCCTCAATGCCGCCCTTCGGGCCGCCCCAACGACCTCAGCCACCAGGGCTGGATCGCTGCCAAACTGCATACCTCCCCTCTTGACGTTGGGGCAGGAGATATTGAGCTCATACCCCGCCAGCCCTTCGGCGTCCTCGAGGACCCTCAGCACCTCGACATAGTCCTCCAGGGTGTAGCCAAAGACATTGGCGATGACCGCGGTATCGAGTTTTCGCAGTTCCGGGAGTTTTTCAGCTACGAAGGCGCGTACCCCCACATTCTGGAGGCCTACGGCGTTGAGCATGCCAGAGGGGGTTTCACACAGCCGGGGGGCAGGGGCACCCTCGATGGGTTCCCGGGAAAGGCCCTTGGTTACAAAGCCGCCCAGATGGTTTAGATCAACGAGTTGGGCAAATTCCAGGCCGTAACCGAAGGTTCCGCTGGCGGCGAGAATAGGATTCGGCAGGCGCAACGCGCCAATTTTTACGCTGAGGTCCACGGCACCAGCGGAGCTCACTTCGCCCGAGAGGATACCACGAAGCCGCTACACTCACGCAAACTGTGGAGAGATTCCTGATGCCAACGTTGGCCGTCACTTTGTCGTAGAAGCGACAGCAAAAATTTGTTTCTCGATGGATGTACGCATGTCTTTGGGGAGCAGGTCGGTCTGTTCGAGTGCTTTCCACGCTCGGACGGTACGCTCTGCCGTTTCCACCCCAATCTGCCAGAGTGGGCTGGCCGGAATTCTTGCCGCGTCGGCAAAGTGCCGCATCTGGTCGGTCGTGATTCCCGCGAGACTGCGGCCGCCGCCGAAGGTTAGGGCCAGCGTGTCGCCGGGAAGATAGGGAAGCGTGGCAACAAAATCGCAGGCCGGGGACAGAACGGGTGTACGCCGGCCGGGGTATAGGAGCGACCAGTTCTTGAGATTCACCTGGCAGTCCAGGAGAAAGTGATGCTCGGCACGTGATGATTTCTTGGGGTTCAGGGCCGCGTAAAAAACCCCCCGGAAAAGAGCCCCAACACTTGCGCGAAATCCTCCATGTGCACGGGGTCGCCGCCGGGGAGGCGGTCGAACCGCTCGACGGCGAGGGCAGTGCCTCCCGTGGTGCAGACCTCTCCCTTTATGTTTGCCAACCTCGACGATTCGGAGCGGCGGCACGGCGATGCCAACGCGGCGCGCGAGCTCAAGCATTACGAATTCGTTCTCAGGAACGGCGGGAAACCGGGCAGAGGGAAGCTTCACAATCCAGGAGCCGCCCATGCCGTCGGCAGGAACGCTCAGGCCGCCGGAAGCTTCCATGACGGCGGAAAACTTCAACTGTACGCCGGCCAGAGAAAAGCGCATCGCGGAACGGTCATCATGATCGCCGCCGGCGGAGGCGTCATGGGCCCCGCCATCCTGCCTTCAGGCAGCAAGTTGGAGAAGAATGGCGGCACGCGGAAAGAGACCGGACAGAAGGCGGTGACCAGCCCTCCGGTACTGCTCTTGAAAGTCAGGCTGAGCGTGGGGCGCTGCGGGTCGGCGATGTAGTCCTGTTCAAACGCAAAGATATGGCGTTCGCCGGCCAGACGGTTGATAACACCGATCTGCCGGCCGTGCAGACAGACGGCAAGCGCGTTAACCTTTTTCGGATCAAACTTCATCTTGCGGCCACTGGTCTGTTTTCTGCTCGTCGTCGGCCGCGGCGTAGACGGCACGTTCCTCACTCTCGCTCTGCTGATCCGAGCGGAAATGATCGCGGATGAGCGACCGCACGGCTGGAACAAGGGCGCGGGGGACCTCAGGAGGTCGCGGCTCGAGGATGCGCACGCGCTCGAGCCTCCGCACCCTTCTCGAGGCGCCAGCCGGCGTTAGGGGCTTGGAGCCGCTGGCAATGTGGGTTTTGGGCTGCGCCGGGACGCCGAGGGTTTCTTCAGCGCTTCGCCGAGGACGTGGCCGTCGCGGGAGGCCAGGGTGATTCCGCAGAGCGCGGCGAAGGTTGGAGCGATGTCGGCAGGGGTGATGGGCTGAAAGTATTGCCCGGGTTGGATACCGAAGCCCATGAGCAGCACGGGGACGTGCTGATTATAGTTGTAAGGCTCGCCGTGGCCGGCGCCGTAGGAACGCCTCGTTCCCAGCGGAGTGCCGTCCATCAGCCAGTAGGGTTTTGGCAGGATGAATAGATCGCCGCTGCGCCCGGGAAAATAACTGTAGGCCATGGCCCGCTGTGCGGGGCTCTCTCGGGCGGGGCGGTCGCGCAATTCTTCGGCGCGGTAGACGGCGGCCACGCCAGGCTGGGCCAGCACGGCATCCCGGACGGAATTGAAAGCGACAGGGTCCTGCCGCAATTTGTCATACACCCCGGGCGCGAAATAAACGTCACTGCCCCTCGTCTGTGCCACCGCCGGTTTTTGATAGCTGAACGGCTCGAGAGCTTTTTCGATTCTTTCCTGCACCTCCGGCAGATGCAAGACGCCGGCGTCGGCGCCCGTCGTTTGCATGTCTTCCGGAATGGGCCCGGCGCCGTGGTCGGCGCTGAGCGCCACGACATAATTTCCTCGGCCCACCTTTCGATCCAGGTGCCGGAAAAGCTTGCCGAGGTCCTGGTCCAAGCGCACAAGAATGTCCTGAATTTCGCGGCTGCGGGGGCCGAATTCGTGGCCCACGTAATCCACCGAAGAGTAACTGACCGCAAGAAAATCGGTTCCGGAAGTTTTTCCGAGATCCAGCGCGTCGACGGCTTTCTCGGCGAGTTCCGTCAGGGCGGTGTCGGCGTAAGGGCTCGAAGCCCATTGCCCATAGAAGGTGTCGTCCGCTCCACCGGCGCCGGTTTTTCCACCGAGCAGGTGTGGGAACATGAGGTCCCATCCCGCGGGAGGAACGGCACCGAGAGATTTCTCACCGTACCAATAGGCGCCTGCCGGGAGTGCCAGTGACCAGGTCTTGCCGAAGTCGGCTTTCGCCGGATGCGACTTAGCCTGCTCTTCGATGAAAGGCTGAGTGCCGTAGGCGCTCGAGGTAACCCATGCGCCGCCGTCAAACCAGGTGGCGGCAGTGGCTCGGTGTCCAGCCATGGTGATGGCCGCGCGCGCCTTCAGGGAAAACGTCACGATGCGCGTTCCGCCGCTGGTCTGAAACTTCAATTCTTCGGCAAACGAGGGCACCGCCATGCGCCAAGCGGTGTCAGCGCCTTTCGGAGTGGCGCCGGCATAACCAATGTTCTTTACGCCCGGATGGGGGTCTTCCGTGCAGGTCACCATGTTCTTGTCCTGGCGGTCCCACCAAGCGTTTGCGACCATCCCGTGGGTTGCGGGAAATGCTCCGGTTGAAATCGTTGCGTGGCCCACGCAAGTTTCCGTAGCGGCGTAGGGATAGGCAGCGTCGCGGAACCACGCCCCTTCCTCGACCAGACGCTTGAGGCCAGCGGTCCACTGACGGAGGAATTTGTCCACGTAGTCGCCGCGCATCTGGTCGACCACCAAGAGTACGACCAGCTTGGGCGCGGCGGGCACTTTTGGAGCTGCGGCGCGATCGCTGGGCGCGACGCCCCGAACAAACGCAATGCTCAGAAATGCCGCCGCTATGGTGGCCCGCCGGAACGGCGTGTGCGGCAAGAAAAAGGTGCTCGGAACCATCTCTTGTGTGGCCTCCTTAACCCGCCGCAAGAGTCTACTACGACCTTGCTACGGTTCGCTGGATCGCCGACGGCATTGACCGCGGCGCGGTCAGCAATGATAGGATTACCCGACCATGCGCATCGTCGAAAAGAGCCAATTGATGTCGGCACCGGAAATCGACCGCACCCTGCTGCGGCTGGCGCATGAAATCGTGGAGAAAAGCGGCGGAACGAAAAACCTGGCGCTGATCGGGATCGTCCGGCGGGGGGTGCCCTTGGCGCAGCGCATCACCCAAGCCATGCGCGGGATTGACGGGGTGGACGTGCCCGTGGGCGTGCTGGACATTACCCTGTATCGCGACGATCTTTCGAAAGTTGCGCCACAGGCGGTGCTGCGCTCTTCGAACATTCCCTTTGGCGTTGATAATATGGACCTGGTATTGGTGGATGACGTCCTATACACCGGCCGGACGATTCGCGCGGCCATGAACGGGCTGTTTGACCTGGGCCGGCCCAAGCGCGTGTCGCTCTGCGTGCTGATCGAGCGCGGCCATCGCGAAATGCCCATCGAGGCTCAATATATCGGCCGAAGCGTGCAGACGAGCGACACGGAAATCATCGAAGTGCGCTTGCGCGAAATCGACAAGGAAGAGCGCGTCGTCCTGGTCGATCGCGTCGAGTAGGTTTCGATTTTTGATGGCCTGCGCTCCGAAGAAGGGACATTGACTCACCGCTTCCGCGATTTGCTGGCTCTCGAACCGCTTGCTGCGGACGAATTGAGCTTTCTCCTCGACCAAAGCAAGCTTTTTCAGGAAATTCAGCGGCACCCCTTGAAAAAGCTGGCCACGCTGCGCGGCAAGACCGTGGCGCTGGCCTTCTTCGAAACCTCGACGCGCACGCGCATTAGTTTTGGGACCGCTGCCTCGCGGCTCGGCGCAGACACCATGAACCTGCAGGCCGAGGCCTCTAGCCTGAAGAAGGGCGAGACACTCCTCGACACGGTCTTCAATCTCAACGCCATGAAGCCGGATTGCCTGGTGATGCGGCACGCGGCTTCCGGCGCGCCGCATTACGTTGCGCGGCATCTGGACATTCCGGTGGTGAACGCCGGCGACGGCACCCACGAACATCCTTCGCAAGGCTTGCTGGATGCGCTGACGATTCGGGACCGCCTGGGCGCCATCAAGAATCTCAACGTCACCATCCTCGGCGATATCCTGCATAGCCGGGTAGCGCGGTCCAATATTCATGTGCTTGGAAAATTCGGCTGCCGGTTTACGCTATGCGGGCCGGCCATGTGGGTTCCGCGTGAACTCGAGAAGATTGCGCCCGGCACGCCGATTCGCTGCGTGTACCGGATCGAAGAGGCCCTGGAAGGAGCGCATGTCATCGTCATGCTGCGCGTGCAGACCGAACGGCTGAACGATCCGCCGCTTTCCACCGGCGATTACATCCTTCTCTACCAGCTCAACCACGAGCGGCTGCGCCGCGCCAACCGGGACGCCATCGTCCTCCATCCCGGTCCGATCAACCGCGGCATCGAGATTACCCCGGAGGTCGCCGACGGGCCGCAGTCCTGTGTGCTCGAACAGGTCACCAACGGGGTCGCAGTGCGCATGGCCATTCTCTATCTGCTGATCAGCGGCGCGACGGAAACGGACACGCATCCCGCGCTCCAAGCGAAGCCCCATGCTTCTGATTAAGAACGGGCGCGTCCTCGACCCGGCCTCGAAGACCGACGGAGTTCTCGACGTGTTGCTGGATGGGGAGAAAATAACCGAGCTTGGACCGCCCGGGAAACTCCTCGCCCCGCAAGGCACGGAGTTTTTTGACGCCAGCGGATTGATCGTCGCTCCGGGCTTTATCGATATCCACGTGCACCTGCGCGAGCCGGGACAGGAATCCTCGGAGACTGTCGAAACAGGCACGCGGGCGGCGGCGCGCGGAGGGTTCACCGCGGTTTGCTGCATGCCGAATACCAAGCCGGTCAATGACAATGCTTCCGTCACGCGCTTCATTGTGGATCGCGCCAGGGTCGCCGGCAGCGTTCGAGTGTGGCCGATTGGCGCGGCCTCCGTGGGGAGCCAGGGCGAAGCGATCGCCGAAATTGCGGGCATGAAAGACGCGGGCATCGTGGGTGTTTCCGATGATGGCAGGCCGATTTCGACCGCCAGGCTCGCCCGGCAGGTCATGGATTATTGCCGCTCGCTCGATCTTCCGGTGATGGAGCATGCCGAAGACGTTGCCCTGGCTGCCGGGGCGGTCATGCGTGAGGGCGTGACTTCCACACGGCTGGGCTTGCGCGGGATGCCCGCGGCGACGGAATCGGTTTGCGTCGCCCGCGATGTGCAACTCGCCGAGCTTACCGGCGCGCGCCTGCATATCGCACATCTATCCGCAAAGGCCTCGCTCGAGCAGGTTCGCTGGGCCAAGTCGCGCGGGCTGAGCGTCAGTTGTGAAGTCACCCCGCATCATTTCACTCTGATCGACGAAGACGTGCAGTACGATTCGCGGTTCAAGATGAATCCACCGCTGGCCGCTCGGGAAGACCGCGAAGCGCTGCTCGCGGGGCTTGCCGACGGCACGGTGGACGCGATTGCAACCGATCATGCTCCTCACGAGCCGGCTTTGAAGGATGTGGAGTTCGATCGTGCGCCGTTCGGCATTCTTGGTTTCGAAACGGCACTGGGGCTGGCACTCCAACAATTGGTTGAGAGCGGGCGAATTTCGCTGATGCGCATGGTGGAGCTCTTTACCACCGGTCCGGCGCGCGTACTGGGCATGGAGCGAAGGATCGCCCCGGGCCAGCCCGCGGACTTGACCATTTTCTCGACCGCCGAGGCCTGGACCTACGAGGTGAAAAATTCCCCGAGCAAGTCACGCAACTCGCCGTTCGACGGGCGAAACTTTAAAGGCCGGCCGATGGCTACCATCGTGGCGGGCCGCGTCGTCGATAAGCAATAAGAAACGAAACAGAGGAGACCCGAGAGTACTGCATCCGTCGAAGCGCGGTGCATTCTCAGCGAGCAGCGGCCGGGTGCATGCCAGGCTGCCGTTTCTCGAGCATCCGCCGGATCCAGAATCCCGCGGCGCCGGCGGCCAAATGTTGAGCGTGTGCCCGCTGGAGGAAGTTTCCCAAGGAAAAAATCTGGCCATCGGCTGCTTGGCATATTTTTGCGAATACGTAAAGACCGGCCACCACCAGCAGGTCTCGTCCCCGCGTGTAGCGTGGAGGCAATAGCAGCGCGACGAGCAGTGCCAGCAAAGCATAGAGTTGGACGGCCGCTTAGAAGCGCAAGTCGCCGGCGCCTTGTTGTTCAGACCAGTGCCACTCGATCAAGCTCCCCATACCCACCGCGATCAGCAGCGGTAGCACCCCCAGGCCAAGCTTCACGTTGACGCGCTCCGCAAGGATAGCCGCCACTAGCGGCATGAAAACAAGCGTCATCGGGAGCCGATCCCACACCAGTCGCGCATTGTCCGGAGCCAGAGGATAATAGGCGGACCCACCGGCCGTCAGCAAAAGGCCGAGAAAGAGGAAAGCGTACGGCCATCGCTCGCCTGCATCGATGAACCGTTCCCGGCTGGAGGTCCGGCACAAAAATCCCAAACCCCAAAAACCCGCCACAAGAAACGGAATATTCGAAACAACATCGCCGAAGTTCGGGATGCCCAGCCAGCTTCGCCGATCCGTGAACTGGTGGCAGGAAAGCGGCTGTGGAGTTCGCGGGACGAACAGCGCCGCAATTCCAACGGCAACCGCCAGGGCCAGGAATGGCCAGAGGGAGGAACGACCCCCCAGCATCGACGGCACGGTTTTCAATGCGCAGCGGGTTCGGCGGCGGGGTGCATGCCGTGCTGGGGCACTTCGTGGATGCCGCGGGCGGGGGGCTCGATGCGCTGGCGATAGAAATGATCGAGGGGCACACGGCCTTTGCCGACCGCGTAGCCCTTTTCGATTGCTTTCGTGACGTAGGCTTTGGCGAGCGTGGCCGCTTCGACCAGAGAGCGCGCCGAAGCAAGTTGCGCGGCAATGGCTGACGCCAAGGTGCAACCGGTTCCGTGCGTGTTATCCGTTTTCACCCGGTCGCCGCCAAGCTGCACCAATTCGTTACCATCGAACAGCACGTCTACGGCGCGCTCCAGATGGCCGCCCTTGACGATCACCGCGCGGGCGCCCAGCTCCACGATCTTGCGCGCCGCCGCTTCCATGTCCGCTACATCTTTGATGCTCAGCCCGGTTAGCACTTCGGCTTCCGGCACATTCGGGGTCACGACGCTCGCGCGTTTCAGGAGTTCCGCGCCGAGGAACTTGATTCCACTGGCATCCAGGAGTTCCGCGCCCCCTGAGGATTTCATCACCGGATCATGCACGACGTGTGCAAAATTGTGCGCATCTAGAAATTCCGCCACCACTGCGGCGTTGCCGCGGTTGCCGAGCATCCCGATTTTCACCGCGGCGATCTCGCAATCGTTTGCCAGAACCTCCAGCTGCGCGCGCAATTCAGCGCTGGGCGTATTGTGGACCGTTTCGACGCCTTGGGTGTTCTGGACGGTCAGCGAGGTAATCGCGGCCACGCCGTAGCATCCGTGCGCCGCGAAAGTCTTCAAGTCCGCGGCGGTGCCGGCGCCGCAACATGGATCAAAACCCGCGATGGTCAACAGAATCGGCGGTGTTGAATGACTGTGTCCGTTCGTGCCCATCGTCTTTTCTTACTCGAAGAATGAAAATAGCCGGTCGCGCCAGCAAAACGCACCCGGCAAGTGTGAATGTACGCGCGCTCGATCGTCAGCGCAAGAGGTAAATTCAGAAATTTCTCTAGCACCATGGTCGAAACTGTGAACTTAGATCTAGGAATCTAGGAGGACGTTTCAACTGCACAGCGCCGAACGCGTGCGGGCCGTTATGCGTTGGTAGTCGGCACCGCATTGACCGGCTTGCGGTCCCAAGCCCAGTTAGGGAACGAACGAAGTGGACACCTGGGTACGCGGTGTTGGCGGTGAAGAACGGGCTTCGTTCGATGCCCCATGAGCTCTTTCCCACAGGGACAGGATCAGAATGCTCCTCGAAGGGCGAACTTCGCGGCGCAGTGGTTTATGCTGGACCGAACGCTCGAATGAGAGTCGCCTTCCGCAGGACGGAGCAAAAAGACCAGTGAGTTCTCCGGAAAAAGTGGATTGAGGAATTGACGAGTTATGGAAGGGAAGCGCTCGAAAGGCCAGGGGGTCTCGCAAGCAAACCACTCGATGTTTGCGTCTAGAGCAAACGCCAGAAATTATTGCAACTATAAAACTCGATGCCCACGTGCACTATGGAGCCATCACGGCGCTCGCGCCACCTCACGATGCCCTCCACTCGCTCGCCCGTATCCATTCGCTCCATTTTCACCAGCTCACCGACGTTGATCGGGAGGCTGGACGTGAGCGCAGTTCCGTGTTGGCTGACTTCCACGACCGAGGTCTCTTCGGCACGAGTCTGACTGGGCGATTCAAGATATAGTCGCACTGGAATCGAGACCAGTTTGCGCGGGCTACGACGTATCTGTCCGATAAGGTCTCCGGCCCATCGGACTATGTCCAGTAACTGGATCCGTTCCAGATTACTTAAATCGCCACGAGTTAGGCTGGTGGTCGTTGCTTGATCCACAATTTCTTGCAGAGAGCGCCTGCGTGTATCGCACGCTAGTTCATCCGCCTGGTCTCGTTCTTTGAATTTTTGCGCACATTCTTCGAGACGTTGATAGCAGGTCTGGATGAAGTGCTCGAGGCCATGGTCTTCGTTCGCCAAGATGACCACGCTTGACCCGCTACAACCGGAAGTGGGTGAGGGACACATGTCAAGCATTTTCATAGGTGGCCACAAAGATGCCAGGAAAAAAGCTACCGGACTGGAGATGCACCAGCAAGGGCGGCTTCGTTCTCCCGGCTCACGCTCGAAATGCTATCGAGCACAGCGCGGACGATGCGCATGCGGTAGTGGACGTAGACGAAATACATGGTCGGCACAACCAGCAACGTTACGCCCAAATTGGTGCCATGCCCCGCGGCACTGGCAAGACCGGCCACGGCCGCGCCCACCAGGAAGTAAGGGAATGTCCACTCATAGCAAGAGGACCAGATCTCTCTTAGCGGGCGTTCCTCGGCCAGCGAGATGACCAGCGAGACCAGTCCGGTGTTTAGCACCACGTAGACGCAGGCTCCCAGGACCATCATCGCCGCGAGAGAATTCAAACCCAGCATCGCCAGGGCACTGTGCGAGGCAGAAAATGCTGCCGCCGTAGAAACCGTCAGACATGCTGCGTTGAAAAGCGCTTGCACTGGCTTCGGCCGCTGCTGCGTCTTCCAGAAGGACTGCACGAGCGCCCCGCCCAGACCAATCAGCACGGTCTCGCCAAAGCTGAATAGGGCGATGCCGATCAGGATGAAAACAAAGTTTGTGGAGATCGTCGTCTTAAAGCCCGGCAGCCGAATCTTCATCGCCGAACCGACCATCGCAAGCGCGAAGAACACGACGAAGTGCCCGAAGTTTTTCGCATTCCATTGTGAGCCCGCCACCGCAAGTATCACGGCAGCAAGGGCGGTCATGATTGCGATATAGAGCTTGGCTTTAGTGGTCATGGCCTCTCCCTATTCCCATCTGCGTCGCCGTGCTCACTTCTCACCCTCTAGCATAATGCCCTGTGCCGTGGAGGTCGTCTGGTTCGTTGCGGAACCCCAGGGAACGCCCGTGCCCCAGACCACGCTGAAGCCATCGCTGGTGATAGAGCCCCAGCAGACGCTATTACCCCAAACCACCGATGTCCCGTTTACGAACACATTCGTGCCCCAGACCACGGAGTTGCCCCAAACCACCGAATTGCCCCAAACGACGCTGCTTCCGGTAACTAAGGAAACGCTCTGTGTTGTGGGGTCAAAGACCGCGGTCGGAGACGCCGTCGAAGCATCGGCCAGATCGTTGTTGGCGAGCGCCGCGGCAATATCCAGGTAGCCGGCGCCAACGGTGAAAATGTCGTAGTAATCGTTGGGTCCGTGACGGTGCTGTTAGCCGGAAAGTCCTTGGAGGCCGTTTTCATCAAGCGGGCTTTGATTTGATCTGGTGTAAGGTTCGGATTCTGCTGCACCAGAAGCGCAGCGGCGCCGCTGACCGCGGGGGTGGCCATGCTGGTTCCGCTCAGCCGCAGATAAGACGTCGAGATTGCATTGGCGGTGAGGCTTGTCGTGGAGTTCTTCTTATCCTTCTTGTTAGTGGTCGTTGTGAAGGTGGAATACTCGCTCAGATAAACGTCGGTGGGAGTACTCAGTAGGGGCGCGTTCGGCGCCAGGGTGGAGACGACCTGATTTCCAGGTGCGACGATGTCCGGTTTCGCGACATGGTCAAATGCTGTGGGTCCTTTCGAGCTGTAGCTGGCAATGGTGTCGTCAACACGCGTGACCGTGTTCGCCGTCTTCATGGCACCCACGGTGATGACGTACGGATCATTGCCGGGAGCCGAGATGGTGCCGTAGCCTTCCGTGCCTACGCTATTGTTCCGGCCTTGGTTGCCGGCCGCGGCCAGCACCACTATGCCTGAATTCCAAGCCGCCTCGACAGCCTGGCAGAGTGGATCGAGCGTATAGCTTTCGTACACCTGACGGCCAAGAGAAAGGTTGATGACTCGGATGTTGTAGGTAGACTTCAAACTGATCGCTGTCTGGATCGCCGCAATCACGCTGCTGTCGGTGCCGACACCGTTTTGATCCAGCACCCGCAGGTTAATGATGTTTGCGTTCGGCGCCATCCCTTTGAATGTGTGGTTGAAGGTCGAACCGGTGGAAAACCAACCGGCACCCGCAATGATTCCGGCCACATGTGTTCCGTGGCCATATTGGTCCGAAGCATCCGCTGCGTCAGGAACAAAGTTCTGGCTATAGACGACGCGCGAACCGTAGGTCTGATTCGCCGGAATCCACCAGTACAGATCGCCAACGGCAGTAACGCCGCTGTCAATGACTGCCACTCCGACGCCCGTGCCATCCAAGCCCTGGTGCCACGCCACTGGCGCATTCACACTTTCGGCGGCATAGTCAAGAGTTGACGTTGAGGTGCCGCTTAGCGGGCGATTGGGCGAGATGTAAGCAACGTCGGCATCATCCGCCAGAGCGTCCAGGGATCCAACGGGCACGGAGTAAAGAGCGCCCTTGATCAAGTCCATCTTCGACTTCAGCAGCCCGCCCTTCCTTTGCACCTTCTGATGGTGACCATCCGTCGGCGCGTGGTTGAATTGAATGATCACGTCAACCCTCGAGCCACTATTGCTGCCTTTGAGACCGTCAAGGTCTTTGGACAGCTTGTGCTTCTTGCCGCCGGCAAAAGACAACGCGGCAGCCAAAAGCACGACCAGCGCCAAAAGGGCGAGGCGTGCGCCCCATGTCGTTGTCATTTTCAGGACGCTGTCGTGTGACGGTCGCCTTGTTTCAGGTGTGCTGCACATAAGCCGGGCTCCTAAACTGCTTTGAAGGGCCGAGAGCTTCAAGTGTCGAACGCGGCCCGATGCTTCGTTGATCTCAGTTCTGTGAGTTTCAGGTCTGACTGCGCGGCAGTCGATAGTACAGGTAGGGCCTGGGCGTAGTACCTGAGTACAGCCGGTTTTTGCCGACAGGGGCAGTGTTGGGATTTCTGGGGTTGGCATGTTCATAGTCAAACCGTGAGGCACCCCCGTTGAATAGCGCTTGCACGGGCTTGGGCCGACTCTCGGACTTCCAGCGGATTTTCATCGCCGAGGCCACCATCGCCAAGGCAAAGAACATGGTCGTAGCCCGTGGGACCTTTCAAGCTGTACGTCGCAATCGTGTCGTCAACCGCAGAATAGGTTCTGTTCGTCTTCAGCGCCCCGACGGTGATGGCGTAGGAATCGTTGCCTGGAGCGGCAATCGTCCCGTAGCCGTAGGTGCCCGCCGAGTTGCTGTAAACGATTCTGGCCTTTCCGCCCGCATCTTTGAAATCGTTCAGGTCAGGGATGCCGCTGTCAATGATGGCGACGCCGATCCCCGTGCCGTCGAGGCCGTAGTTGTTCCATGCCGTGGGCGCTCCCACCGCTGAAGTTACGTAATCAAGGGATCCGCTTACTGGTCGATCTGGCGAAATGTGGACCACCTCAGAGTCGTCCGCCAGGGCATCGGAGAGCTTCCACCAGTACGGAATAGTGCGCTCCCTTGATGAAGTCCAAGTTCGTTTTCAGAACTCCGCCCTTGCCTTGCACCTTCTGATGGTGGGCAGTCGTCGGCGTTTGATTGAATTGGATGATCACGTCCATCGTAGCGCCATTATGGCCGCCTTTGAGAGCCTCAAGGTCTCTGGACAGCTTGTGCTTTTTGCCCTCCGCAAAGGACAACCCAGCGACAAGCAGCATGAGCCCGGTGGGTGTAACAACAGCATCAGTCTGAACTCCTGGTCGGGGCCCACGATGGGGACATGGCCCGGCGCCTTGATTCCCGTTATGGGAGTGAGTATCAAGTTTGGCCACGAGGGAGGCGATGGTACAGGGGTGGGGCCAGCCTAGTACGAAGGTACGGTCCGTTTTGAACAGTGGCTACGTCTGGTTACGCCGTGTCATGAAGAGCCAGCATTTCTCCGGGAATTTAACCTTGCTCAGAGAACGCAGTCATGGACGGCAAATCGGCGTTCTTCTAATTCTTATTCATGCCGTTTGTTCGATCTTAGAGGAGTTCGGACTGAGCACGCGGGGTGGGCTCCGTTTCGCCGGCTGATGGCGAGAACCGTGTCGCGTGCCTGGTCCACACCAGGACGAGATCGAGGCCTACTGTCGCGATATGGCCGAGGAGCGTGGTCTGCGATGCAGCGACGCGGTAGAAAGCCGAGCTCCAGCGAAATCAGTACGGCAATGACCACCGGCAATGCCTGCCAATGGCCGAGGACTGCTCTCCGGGCAGACCGCCAGCACCTCCGATCGCCGCAATTACGGGAAGAGTCCGCGGACCAGCGTGGCTTCCGAGACGCGGCCGACGGACAGGATCATCGCTCCGGCGCGCGGCGGGACGTGATGCTTGCGCATGGTGTCCACCATCTCGTGAAAGGCACGAACCATGATCTTCTGCAGGCGGGCGTTCACTTCTTCG
>MNIJ01000116.1 GCA_001919715.1 Acidobacteria bacterium 13_1_20CM_58_21 | reverse complement strand
GTAAACAGCGTGCAGTTGCCGGAGGCCAGCGCGTCCTTGACAGTCGTAAACGGGCTGCTGAAGTAAGAAAACGTGCTGCACCCGCGTTCGCAAGGCCCGCAATAATGGCAGGCGAGGCGTCCATTGTGATTTTGCGTCAGGATCGCCGTGCGCCCGATCGTCACCGTGTGCCCGAACTTCGCTTTCACGCGTGCTCTGAGCTGAACTTCTCCGCAGCTCATTTTCATTGGCGGGAGAAATTGCCCGTCGGGCAGCATCTCATTTCCCTCCGTTGCTCCGCTGATACCTACGTACCGCTCCACGATGTCGTAATACGGTGCAAGATCGGCATAGCTAATCGGCCAGTCATCTCCATACCCGTCGCGGCCCGCGGCCTTAAAATCGTTATCGCTCAGCCTGTAACTCTGACGGCCCCACACCAGCGATCGCCCACCAAGGATGCGCAGCCGCTGCCAAGTAAATGGTTTGCCGGGCGGCGTGCTGTACGGATTCTCGAGGTCATTCACAAACCATTCGTAGTTGTATTCCATGCACGCGTAGCACTGCTTTTGCACCGGCCGCGTGCGCACCACCTCCGGCGAGTGATCGCGGTATTTCAGCTTGTAAGACGGCATGTGCTCAGTAAACTCTTTCGGACTAACCGCGCGCCCCGCTTCGAGCAACGCAACTTTCAGCCCCGCCTCCGCAAGTTGTTTCGCGGCCCAGCCGCCGGTGGCTCCCGATCCCACAACCACTGCATCGTAAGTTGTCTGCAAAGCGTCTTGCGCCATGTTGGTCCCGCTCACTTGTGATCCCCTTCTGGGTGTTCGCAGCCTTGATAAGGGCCGTGCGCAAACGCTCCGTCCCACCCCAGTTCTTTCTCGCCGATCTGCGAGCTGTAGTACGCACTCATGATGCGTCCCTTGAGCGCTTCAAAATGACCGTGCCCCGGATCGGCCACGGCACCCGTATCGCCAGCCCATCCGCCTCCAATGCGCGGATACGCCAGCCCGTGCAACAGAATATCTTGGTCTTCCCGCGACAGATACCGAAACGCCGCTTTGAATCGCCGCATGCTTTCGCCATCCACATATCCCAGCGAATTCAAAAACGTTCGTTGCGTCTCGGGCGTCTCGGCAGACAGCACAAGATCGATATAGCGATTCGCCAGAGCTTCCTTAGCGCCTGGAGTATCCGTTGCTGGGATAATCAGGTCGCTGAGCACAATCAGCGTTTCATTCTGATGCTCATCCAAAAAAAGTGGCTTCCATCCGGGCGCCGCAAGGTCTTTCGAGGCGTCCACTCCGCTTTGCGCAGGCGTCAACTCGGATGGCTGCTGCGCTACATTCTGCGCCGCAGCAAGCGAAGGCCGCAACGCGGCAGCGGCACCCACAAGAACACTGCCACGAATCAAATCGCGCCGTTTCATGAAGACTCCTTGCCCCCAACCCGCCGTTTCCGGCAGGCTGCTCGCTCGCGCGTCAATCTTTGCAAGCACCGCGGATTCGCGATCCGACGAGCCAACTCACGGTCTTGCGCATCGGGAAGTCTACACCAAAGGGAACCAAAAGCTAGACGGCCAACCGGAGATATAGATCGAGCGAAGGGTCAGATCAACGATGGTACTTTGCAGGATGCCATCACTGCCTTGATCGTCGGACATGGTAAGTGGTAAGTGCAATTATGAGATGCGGTCGGGCCAAGTGGGTCTTGGTTGCTTGCGTTTCATGGCATAGAGAGCCCTGTCCGCTGCGTGTACAAGGGTTCCGATGGTAACGGCATCCTTTGGATAACTGACAACTCCCGCGCTGACGGAAATCCTTGGCTCTTCTTCATCTTTCACAACCAGACCGCAAATCCGGTGTCCTACCAATTTCGCGGCGGCTATGCCGGTCTCCGGCAGGACCAGAGCAAACTCGTCCCCGCCTTGCCGCGCTGCGGTGTCTACCGACCGGCAGCAGTCTGCCAGGATGTGCGCCAGCCTGCAGAGCGCCCGGTCTCCCGCTAGATGACCATATCGATCGTTGATCTCTTTCAATCCATCGAGGTCCAGCAATACCAGAGAGAATTCCCGCATGGTGCGTTGGGATCGAGAGATCTCTGCGTGCAACACATCGAAAAAACGGCGATGATTGGCCAAACCGGTCAGTGAATCGCTCGATGCCTGGTGGCGCAGCTGCTCTTCTAGCGTCCGCTGTTCGGTGATATCGACAGCGATGATTTCATGGCCGACGCAATCTCCGCGGTCGTCGTAGATACCGCGTCCGCTCAGCTTGGCTTTCAGAGTCGTTCCGTTTTTCCGCTTCCACTCGATTTCCATAGGGTTGATTCGCATTGTCTCGGAGGAGCGTCCCGCCAATGCTGAGCACATACCGAGATTAAAGACGCCATCAGAAGGATGATTTGCCGCTAGGAGTTCTTCTTTGGTCGCGTAGCCAAGCATGGTTACCAGAGCTTGATTGACGTTGAGAAACTTTCCTTGAGCATCACACCGGAATATTCCATAGGCGGGATTGTCCACCAGCGCGTGATACAGCGATTGCGAATGCCGCAAGGCCCTTTCGGCGTCTTCCAACTCCGCACGCAGCTTCTTTTCGTTCAGGGCGCGGCGAACGGCCATTGGCAACTGAGCGATATGCTCTCCCTCAACGTAATCGAAGGCGCCATGAGCGGTTAATTCCACAATGGATTCCTTTCCCTTGGAGGTGGTCACGAAGAGAAGGGGGGTGTCCTCCACGGTTTGACGCAGGAATTGCAAACCCTGCGATCCTTTCCAACTGGGACTGGGGTACTCGGCAACGACCACATCATAAGACTGGGAGCGGAGCTGTTCGGTACACTGCGCTAAGTCCAAAGCGGTATCGGCACTAACAACGAATTGCGCTTTCTTGAGCTCTTGCAGACAGCACTCTACCGTGTCTGCTTCGCGATGGAAGAAAAGGATGCGGAGAGGACGCGATCGGTGAGAATCCGTGCTCCCCAGACGGGAACCTCTCGGGTCCGACGGGACTTTGCTCTGAATCAGGCTCGACATGCAAATACTCACCCGGAACCATGGAAGCCGCTCACAAAGAGAACAGCGGCCGAAGCATACACGCTCACGCGCCTATCGTACGTATGGCAAGAAAACCGAATCTGTTCAATTTTGAACAGTTGCCATACAGCCGTACAAAGGAGTGCGCGCGGCCAGTATCTGAGAAAAGTCTTAGCTATGTCTTAGAGCCGAAATATCAACCCCACGGATTGAAAGCCTCCGACGCGTTGGCGTCGGCCTGGGCTGCCCAAGCATCGGTAATACGTTGTCAGTCAGATAAGGAACCAAAGGCTTCATCTCGGGCAAACTAGCTAAAACTAGCTCCGCGACTTGTGCACAAAGTCTCCTCTCAGTAGAATGTTCAATCTTCGTTTCCAACAGCTTTTCTTTTTTGTAGACCCCTTGGCAGTCGCATTTTGCAATGACCGCTTCGAGGTCGCGCTCGACGGAGTTGAATCGGAGTCTTACCGAATGGGTCAGCACTACGATGTCGTCGTCATCGGCGGCGGCCACAACGGCCTAGTCAACGCCGCCTATCTCGCCAAGGCGGGCAAGAGAGTCGTCGTTCTAGAACGACGTCATGTTCTCGGGGGTGCCGCGGTTACCGAAGAAATCATCGCGGGCTTTCTTTTTTCCGAATGTTCTTACGTGGTCTCGCTACTTCGTCCAGAAATCATCCGTGAACTCGATCTCCCTCGTCACGGTCTGGAAATTTTGCCCCTCGATGGCACGTTCTCTCCCATGCCCAGTGGTGACTACCTCTGGCGCATGAACGACCACGCCAAATCCGTCCGCGACATTCGCCGCCACTCCCGCCTTGACGCCGAGGCTTACGACGAATTCTCCAAGATGATGACGCCCATGTGCCGCTTCGTGAAGCCCATGCTCTCGATGGTTCCTCCCGATCCCACGACACTCAATCCGAAAGACCTCAAGCAGCTTTACTTCCTCCTTCAGCGCTTCCGCGAACTTTCTTCCGACGAGCGCTACACCCTCGTCCAGCTCATGACCATGAGTTCCGCTGATTTCCTCGACCAATGGTTCGAAACCGACGTCCTCAAAGCCACCATGTCCGCCTCCGGAATCATCGGCACATACCTCGGCATTCGTTCGCCCGGCACCGCTTACGTTCTCCTGCACCACTACATGGGAGAAATCGACGGCGCGTTTCGCTCCTGGGGCTTCAGCCGCGGCGGCACTGGGGCTATTTCGAACGCCATCGCAGACGCCGCGCGGGAAGCTGGCGTCGAAATTCGCATCAAAGCGCCCGTGGGCAAAATTCTGACAAAGAACGGCCGAGCCTGCGGCGTTGCCCTTCAGGATGGTGAAGAGCTCTCTGCCAACGTCGTCTCCTCCAGCGTCGACCCGCACCTCACCTTTGAAAAATTTCTCGACCCGCACGAATTGCCGGCCGATTTTCTCGAAGGCGTGCGCCGCTACAAATTTCGCGGTTCTTCCGGCAAGGTCAATCTTGCACTCGACGCGCTTCCCAATTTCATGTGCCTTCCCGGGCCAGGTGCGCATCTTCGCGGCGCTATTTCTATTTCGCCGAGCATGGACTACATGGAGCGAGCCTACGACGACGCCAAGTACGGCCACTACTCGCGTCGTCCTTACATTGACATGGTCATTCCAAGCCTCACCGATCCCAGCGTCGCGCCTCCCGGCAAACACGTTCTTTCTTGTTTCGTGCAATACGCGCCGTACAAGCTCGCCGAAAGCACCTGGGAGGATCAGCGCGAAGCCTTTGGCGACAATGTCATCAATACCATAGCGGAGTACGCACCCAACATCAAAGACATCATCATCGGCCGCCAGGTGCTCACCCCGTTCGATCTCGAGCGGGAATTCGGCCTCACCCAGGGCAATATCTTTCAAGGCGAGCTTTCTCTGGAACAGCTTTTCTTCCTGCGCCCTGTCGCCGGTTGGGCTTACTACCGCACGCCCATCCAAAACCTTTATATGTGCGGCTCCGCCACGCACCCTGGCGGCGGCATCATGGGGGCCAACGGCCGCATTGCCAGCCAGGTCATCCTTAAAGAATGGAAAGGCAGTTCGCCGCGCTCCACTGCGACCGCGTCAAAGGCGTCCAACTAATCATGCCCATCGGACAGCGCGTAGTTCTTATCGGCGGCGGGCACAACGCTCTGATCACCGCTTTTTATCTAGCCAAGGGCGGCTTCAAGCCTGTGGTCCTCGAGCGCCGCGAAATGGTTGGTGGCGGTGCCATCACCGAAGAATTTCATCCCGGCTTCCGCGCTTCCACCCTGGCGCACACACTCGGCCCGCTCCGCGCCGATGTCGCGCATGATCTACAACTCGATAAATTCGATTGTGAAATTCTCTCTCCCGACCCGCGCGTCTTTGCTCCAACGTCCGATGGTAAGGCGCTCCTTTTCTACGACGACGTTGCCCAGACCGCCGCTGCCATCGGCCACTTCTCGGCCAAAGACGCTTCGAAATATGCACAATTCGCTAGGTCGCTCGAAGAAACCGCCAGCTTCTTCACACAACTCGCTTCGATCACGCCTCCCGCAATCGACAAGCCCACTCCCGAAGATCTTTGGAATCTCTTAAAAACTGGCCGCAGCGTTCGCGGCCTTGGAAAGACCGGCATCTTCGATCTTCTGCGTTGGGGTCCCATGGCCGTCGCAGATTTCGTCGCCGAGTTCTTCGAAACAGAATTGCTTCGCGCCGTCATCGCCGCTCGCGGCATCTTTGGCACAGCGCTCGGTCCCCGGTCCGCCGGCTCGACTGCCGTCCTTCTTCTGCGCGCCGCCGCCGATGCCCATCCCGTAGGTTCTGCCGCGTTTCCGCGGGGCGGACTCGGCGCCTTCACATGCGCGCTCGCCGAATCGGCAAGACAGGTTGGCGCTGAAATCCGCACCGATGCCGAAGTTCGGCACATCCTCATCAAAGATGGCGCTGTCACCGGGATCGTTCTCACCGACGGCGAAGAAATCACCGTCGAAGCCATCGTCTCCGGAGTCGACCCAAAACGCACCTTCTTCCATCTCGTTGATCCCTCGCAGCTCGATCCCACCTTTGCCAACCGCATGAAAAATTTCCGCGCCAATGGCACGGTCGCCAAGGTCAATCTCGCCCTCGGCGGGCTGCCCGCCTTTCCAGCGCTTGCCGACAACGAAAGCTATCTCAAAACACTATCCGGCCGCATCCACATCGGCCCCGAAATTGACTACCTCGAGCGCGCCTTCGACGCTTCCAAGTACGGTGAATTTTCGAAAATGCCCTGGCTCGACGTCACTATTCCCACGATTCTCGATCCCTCGCTCGCCCCCGACGGCAAGCACGTTCTCTCCGCCTACGTCCAATTCGCGCCATTCAAGCTGAGGGAGGGGAACTGGTATACCCGTCGCAGGGATCTCGGCGACGCCGTCATCAAAGCTCTCGCCGCTTACGCTCCGAATCTTCCCGGCCTGGTCGAAGGCATCCAGGTCATCACGCCCCAGGATCTTGAAACATCCTACGGTTTTACCGGCGGCCACATTTTCCACGGCGAGCTCGCACTCGATCAGCTTTTCACCATGCGCCCTGTTCTCGATTGGGCGCGCTACAAGACACCCATCCGTGGCCTTTTTCTCTGCGGTTCCGGCACCCATCCCGGCAACGGCCTCACCGGCGCCTCCGGCGTCAACGCCGCCCGCGAAATTATCCGCGACCTCCGATGATTTTCTACTCCCGTGTGGGGGCGTGGCATCGCTGCACCCCCTTCAGCTCAGGCGGGTGATGAATGACCGCCATCGATCGCACCAAACTGAAAACCCTGCAACAACGGGAAGAATCCCGCTTCCTCGCCGACCATCCCAAATCCGCCGCCCTCTACAACCGCGCTCAGTCCTCACTCCTCGGCGGCGTCCCGATGAACTGGATGAAAAAATGGGCTGGCGCTTTCCCTGTCTTCGTCAAATCCGCCAAACTCGCGCACATCACCGACGTCGACAACCGCGAATATATTGACCTCTGCCTCGGTGACACCGGTGCGATGACAGGACACTCACCCGAAATCGTCGCTGACGTTGTCGCCCGCCGCGCCAAGGAAGGCATCACCCTCATGCTCCCCACCGAAGATTCCCTTTGGGTCGGCGAGGATCTCAAGCGTCGCTTCGGCCTGCCATACTGGCAATTCACACTCACCGCCACCGACGCCAACCGCTTCGCCATTCGAATCGCCCGCGAAATCAGCCAGCGTTCGAAAATCCTCGTCTTCCACTATTGCTATCACGGCACCGTAGACGAATCCTTCGCCGCGCTTGAAAACGGTGTCGTCGGCCCGCGCCGCGGCAACATCGGCCCACCCGTCAATCCCGCCGAAACCACCCGGGTGGTCGAATTCAACGATCTCAACGTCCTCGAAGATGCTCTCAAGCATCACGATGTCGCCTGCATCCTCGCCGAGCCCGCCATGACCAACGTCGGCATCATCCTCCCCGAAGACGGCTTTTGGTCCGCCGCCCAGGAACTCGCGCGCCGTTACGGCTCCCTCCTCATCGCCGACGAAACCCATACCGTCTGCGCCGGCCCCGGTGGCTGCACCGCTGAATGGAAGCTCGATCCCGACATGTTGGTCTTTGGCAAAGCCATCGGCGGCGGCATCCCCGGCGCCACCTTCGGCGTGTCCGAAGAGGTCGCCCAGCGCATCTCCGCGCGCATCCATCTGGAAGATTGCGACGTCGGCGGCATCGGCGGGACCTTGGCAGGGAATGCGTTGTCTCTAGCCGCTATGCGAGCCACGCTCGAATACATTCTCACGCCCGCTGCGTTTGAACACATGATCTCGCTCGCGAAGCGCTTCGCCGATGCTGTTGGCGAAAACATTCGAGCCGCCGGCCTCCCCTGGAACGTCATCCGCCTCGGCGCCCGAGCCGAATACACCTTTGCTTCGAAGGCCCCGCGCAACGGCGGCGAATCTGCCGCTGCAGCTGATTTCGAACTCGAGCGCCTCCTCCATCTCTACGCCCTCAACCGTGGCGTCCTTCTCACGCCTTTCCACAACATGGCGTTAATGTGCCCCGTCACCACCGAGGCCGACATCGACGCGCACACCAAAATCTTCGCCTCAGCGGCCGCCGAACTCACCTCTTAAGTGGCACAGCCATCCTGGCTGTGCTCTTTATCCCTTATGATTTCCCACGATGCGCTTTGACCTCAAGCTGCTTCTGTTTCTGACCCTTAGCGCTCTTGGCATCCGTCTGGCAGCGATACGGCTGTCTGAGCGGCTGAACCGCTGGCGCGTGTCAGCATCCCGAGAACTGCTGGGCTTTAGTCTCCCTTACGTGCACTTCCCGGTTTGGTCTTCAAAACCATATGCCGGCAAAACCTACGTTTTTCCCATCAATTTCCGTGCTTGGCTCGAAGCCCACCATGACAAATTCCACGAGCTTCTTGTCGGCTTCCATAGAAGGAGTTCGGAAAAACCCACATCACCTGGCCGGAATCGGTAGACGCTGCTCTCGGTTTGGGTCGACGGCATTCGAAAGAGCATCAACGAAACCAGGTACACGATTCGCTTCACTTCTCGCAGGCCCACTCGCACCTGGAGCGCTGTTAATATTAAACGCGTCCAGCAGCTCAAGAAAATGGGTCTGATGCATTCGGCAGGCCTCAATGTCTTTGCCGTTCGTAGCACAAAAAATTCTGGCATCCATGCCTACGAACAACGAAAGCGCGCGCGGTTCACTCGTGAACAGGAAAAGCAATTACGCGCAACAACGCCGCTGGGGAATACTTTCGCTCTCAAGCCCCCTGGTACCAAAGAGTAAGCACCTGGTGGGTCGCCAGCGCAAAAAAGGAAGAAACAAGACGCAAGCGGTTTTCCGGGCTCATCGAGCATTCGCAGAATCGGCGCACTCTGCCACAATTTAGGCGCGTGAAGAACAAGTGATGTGGTCGCAGGTCATGTAGAATAGGGAGCATCAGACGAGTGAGGTGAGTGTCGATGTCACCAGACTATCTGCTCAAGACCGAGCCTTCCGAATACTCCTTCGCCGATCTCCAGCGCGACAGGGTCACAGTATGGGACGGCGTATCGAATCCAACGGCCGTAAAAAATCTTCGCGAGATGACTCCCGGCACGCGCCTCATCATTTACGAAACCGGAGATCGCAAGAGCGCAGTTGGCACCGCCACCGTAGTTTCCGTGGACGCCTCCGACTCCAAAAATCCGGCCGTTAAGATCAAAGCAGAAAAAGTGCTCGCAAAGCCAATATCCTTAGCGCAAATCAAATCCAACAAACTCTTCAGTGATTCACCACTCGTCCGCATCGGCCGCCTCTCCGTTGTCCCCCTCACTAAAAGCCAGTACAAATCCTTGACGGGCGACTGAGTCCCCAAACGCGTGTATGATGCGGGACGGAGTAATGAGGCTGAGTCCGATGAAACGTTCTCTCTTCCTGTTCTTTATCATGGCCGCTCCTCTTTTCGCCCAACAACCGCCCGAAATCCGTTTCCAATCTGTCCGCGACTTCCTGAAGCTTCCGCCCGACCTGCATCTCGGTGAAGCAGCCGGTGTGGCCGTCAATTCGAAGGGCCACATCTTCGTCTTCACGCGCGGCAATACCGCTGGCCCTGCCTATGGCGCGAGCGCTGCGCAACTCCTCGAGTTCACGCCCGACGGAGAATTCCTCCGCGAGATGGGCCACCATCTCTACGCCTGGTCCTTCGCCCACACCGTCAAGGTGGATAGGGACGACAACATTTGGGCGACCGACAAAGGCTCCGACATGGTCATCAAGTTCAATCCCCAAGGCCGCGTCGTCATGGTTTTCGGCCGCAAGCAGGAAGCCGCCGACGAAGGTACCGAGCCGCTCAAGCACGTCAAGCCGCCGCTTCCTCCTGTCGACGGCATGTTCCGTCAAGTCACCGACGTCGCGTGGGACGCCGCGGGCAACGCCTACATCAGCGACGGCTATGTCAATTCGCGTATCGCCAAAGTCGACAAAGAGGGCAACTGGCTCAAGTCTTGGGGCGAACCCGGCGACCAGCCGGGCCACTTCAACACCCCGCACAGCATCGCTGTCGATGCGCACGACAACATCTACGTCGCCGATCGTGGCAACCGCCGCATCCAGGTCTTCGATACCGATGGAAAATTTCTCCGCCAGTTCACCATCGATGTCCCCGTCGATCCCAACGCTCGTCCTGCTATCGGCAACAAGCCCACGGCAACTACCGGCACCATGTCCCCGGGCGCGCCCTGGGCCATTTGCATCACGCCCGGGCCAAATCAGATCCTCTACAGCGCCGATGGATTCCCCGGACGTATCTATAAACTGACCCTCGACGGAAAAGTTCTCGGCGTCTTCGGCAAATCCGGCAAGCAGCTCGGCCAGTTCGGTTGGGTTCACGAAATCGCTTGCCCTGGGGAAAACGAGCTGTACGTCGCTGAACTCCTCAACTGGCGGGTTCAGAAATTAATTCTGGAGGCGCCGCACTAGTTTCCCGCCTGTCGGGAGCGACATCGGCAAGCTGGGTTTTATGCCAAGCGCCGCAAGTGTGTTACTCTCTCCGTCCGCGCCGAAGACTTCGCGCGTGACTCAAGACTTTTATGCAAGAGACTCTTCTTCCGATTCAAGCTGTCGCGCGCAAACTTGAAATTCCAGAGAAATATCTTGAACAATTGGGATCAAAAAGCGGGAAAGTCAAGCTCGAGCTGCTCTCTGATCCCACCTTCAAGCGCCGCGGAAAACTAATCATTGTCACCGCTACCACGCCCACAGCTGCCGGAGAAGGCAAGACGGTCACCTCCATCAGCCTCACCCAAGCTCTCGCCCACATCGGGAAGAGAGTGGTCATCACCTCGCGCGAGCCGTCTCTCGGCCCGGTGTTCGGCATGAAGGGCGGCGCCGCCGGGGGCGGCCTTTCGCAAATCGAGCCGAGTGCGAAAATCAATCTCCATTTTCACGGCGATTTTCATGCCGTCGCCTCGGCGCACAATTTGCTCGCCGCTCTTATCGATGCGCACCTCTTCCACGGCAACGATCTGCATCTTGATCCCGAGCGCATCACCTGGCCCCGTACCATGGACATGAACGATCGCGCCTTGCGCCGCATCGCCGTTTCGCTCGACAGCAAGAAGGAAGGCAGCGGCCGCCAAACCGGCTTCATCATCACCGCCGCTTCGGAAATCATGGCCATCGTCGCCCTCGCGAAAGATCTCCAGGATCTTCGCTGGCGCCTCGATTGCATCGTCGTCGCTGTCGCCCGTGACGGAAAACCGGTCAGCGCTTGCGACCTCGGCGCGACCGGAGGAATGATGGCGCTGCTCGCAGAAGCCATTCTTCCCAATCTGGTCCAAACCACCGACGGCACGCCCGCCTTTGTTCACGCCGGACCCTTCGGCAATATCGCCCACGGCACGAGCAGTGTCATTTCCCAGGAAATGGGTTTGCGCCTGGCCGACTACGTCGTGAACGAATGCGGCTTTGCCTCCGATCTCGGCGCGGAAAAATATTTCGATATCGTCATGTCACAATCGGGCATCACCCCGGCAGCGGCCGTTCTCGTCACCACCGTGCGGAGTATACGCAACCAGGGCGAAGGAGTTGATTTCGAACGTGGCCTGCCCAACCTCGGCAAGCACATCGAAATCCTCCAAAAATTCGGGGTGCCAACGATCGCCGCCATCAATAGGTTCCCGACGGATACGGACGACGAACTGAATCGGGTAGCCGCTTACTGCGCGGAACGTGGAGTCGACAGCGCCCTCTCCGAAGGATTCGCAAAAGGCGGCCCCGGCGCGAAAGATCTCGCCGAAAAAGTTGTCGAAGCCATTGCGAAGAATCCCGTGCCCGCCGCACATCCGCTTTATTCTCCGGGCGAACCGTTCACAGAGAAAATTCAGAGAGTCGCAAAGAGCATTTATGGCGCGAGCGGCGTGAATTTCAGCGAGCAAGCCAAAGCCAAGCTGCAACAATTCACGGAATGGGGCTACGGAAAATTGCCCGTTTGCATCGCCAAGACGCAGTATTCCTTATCCGATGATCCGAAGCGCCTTGGCGCACCGGCTGGCTGGACGCTCAACGTCAACAACGCGTCGCTTTCCGCGGGTGCCGGCTTCGTTGTGGTGATCTCCGGCAACATGATGCTTATGCCCGGCCTTCCAAAGGTCTGGCGAGGCTCCTCCATCGACGTGGACGATAGCGGCGCCATAATCGGCGTCTGAAGTGCCGTCCTGCTGACGATGTTCGAAACGTGCTGTCCTTTGGGGCAGCCCGCAGCTCGCTGTACATCTGTACTATGGCCAGCAGGATCGCTGCCTGCGAAAATAGAGAGCTGGTTGGGCCGTTGCGTGGACGGCTCTCCGCAGCTTGAGCTTTTTTCTGGGGATGCATCTGGACTCGCGGCAAACGAGGGACAATCCTATTGTGGCTTCTGCAATGAACACCCGTCATTCGACCACCTCGCCGCCGACGAGCCCTTCGACAACGGTTCGGGCAAGCGCCCAGACCCATCCAATGAAGACTCCGATAGCTCACGAAGTGCCGGTGACCGCGACCGGCGCGCGCCCGGGAGACAGCGGCGGCCAGCGGAAGCTGCTCACGGAAGAGGCGAGCACGGTTCTGGCCTTTGAGAATGGCGGAGTGATGCGGCTCTCCGCAGCGGTGGCCGTCGGGCAGTTGCTGCTTCTAACCAACAAGGAAACCGGGCGCGAAGTTGTGGCGCAGGTGATACGCAAGCGCGACTTCCGGCCGACGAGTTGTTACGTCGAGGTGGAATTCAGCGAACCCTCGCACGGATTCTGGGGCATCGAGTTTCCCGAAATGCCGGAACTCGCGCCAGCCAACGCGCAGCAAAGAGACGCGGCCGAGTTCGTGCATGAACTGGAAGCCATCGCTGACCGACCGAGAGCGCCGGTACGCGCTCCCAGCGCGCTCGAAGTCACAGCATTGAAGCACGAAGTCGAGGCGCTGCGCATGCAACTGAAATTGTTGCAAACGCAGACTGTGGCAGGGAATTCATCCGCGTCCGCGGTGACTCTCGACGCTCCCGCACTGCCGATCGACCGTGAAGTGACGTCATTTTCCGAAGAGGATCTTTTGCCGAAGCCAGCACTGGACTTTGGAGAGGCATTGGCATCAGTCAAGCGTGGTTTGAAACTCAAGCAGAAACTTGGCACAAGACAGCGATCAGGAACGCTGCGCGTCGGTCTACTTTTTGTGACGCTATTGCTCGTCGCCGCGAGCGCGGCGTGGTACCAGCATCGGCTATCGTGGCGGCCGCAGCCGAAGAGAGTTTCGGCCAGCGCGGCCTCAAGCATCGCCGCTCGCCCTGGTCCTATGGTGAGCTCCGCGCCTCAGCAGGCAGCCGACCCACATTCGACAACAAGGGCCAGCGCCGCCGCTTCTCAGCCGAGCGCCGCTTCACACGACAGAGCGCCATCCGCGCCTGCGGGAGCGGCGGGGCATGCCACACTCGCCGCGCCTGCGCCCGGCAAAGCAGCTGCGGCGGCGGTTCAGGCCGCTGCAAAGCGCGGCGTGCGGCGTCCATCGAGCGAAGCCCCTCCGGATTCGGCAGCACCTTCTTCGGAGGAAGCACCTATCGTGCCGCCGAAATTGATCAAGTCGGTCCGAGCGATTGCTCCGCCCGATGCCCTACGGGATTTTGTTACCGGCAATGTGACGCTGGACGCCGTCGTAGACCCCTCGGGACAAGTTAAATCGATGAAGGTACTTTCAGGACCGGCTTCTTTTCACACCGCCGCCATGGATGCCCTCAAGCAGTACCGCTACGAACCAGCCACACAGCGTGGCAAGCCCGTCGCCGATCACATTACCGTTACGATCAAATTCTGGTTCGAGCCATAACCCGTCTGGTGGGAGGGCGCAAGCGTCTACGCACGCAGCGCCGACTTCATGTCGCCATCTTCTCTGTGGGCATGGCACAGCTATTCCTGGTTGTGCTTCTTGCCAACGCCTCGTGGTAAGTTGTCCTGCAAATGTCCTGTCTCCAGCGAGAACTGTACGGCTTCTCGGTTACGCGAACGCCTGGTGACGACTCTGCTGGCTCGGACTGCGTCGCTGCCATCGCTTTCAGATCCGTCGCCTTCGGGAGAACTGCGCGATCAAGACGAAGAGATTCAGATAGATGGCAATTTTGGTGGTGCCGCATAGACGCGCCGCCACGCGACGCCGAGATGAAAAGATGTAGCGTGCCAGGATGGCAACCGCCAGCACGATCAACGAAACGATGCCGACTCCATGCCGACGCTGGGAAAAGGCACCTCGTCGCGCTCGTGAGCAAGCTAGTGACTAGAAACAGGGCCGTCCAGCCGTTTCGTGGCGAGCAGCGCGCACACCAACACATATCCAGCGAAGATCCCGATCAAACTCAGTACGCGCGCGAAGTTGAATGTCGTCATAGCCAAGATCATGATAACCTCCACCAGCCGGAACCTACTTTCGATCATCTCATCGACCGAGAAGATACTGTTCTGATTCTAGCAGCGCTTTCTAACGGTGATATCTGGCGCGTGGCACCGCCCGCAAGAGTTTCGCCTCCTCCCGCGGCCCGTTCCGCACGACAGAGAAAAATCGTGAGTGACGAGTCGTGGCGACGGCGCATCGAAGTTGGCAGCCCGCCCACTCACGGCGGAAGAATCCGAGAATGAGGTGACTTATGACTTCTTACGGCGCCAAAGACTTAGCCAGTGCGTTTCGTACGGTACGCAAGAACACCATTCAGGTTGCGGAGGACATCCCCGAATCGAGGTACGGCTTCGTGGCCGCGCCCGACGTGCGAACCGTCGCGCGGATGTTGACGCACGTAGCCATCGCCACGCGAATATGGGAAGAAGTCCACAAAAAGCGTCTCACTACTCTGGTTGGCTTCGACTTTTTCGGCATGATGGACCGGTTCAACGCCGAGGAAGCCAAGACCAGATCCAAGCTGGAGATTCTCGATCTCCTGGGAACCGAAGGGGAGCAGTTCGCGGCGTGGATGGAGACTCTCACGCCGGAAATCCTCGCAGAAACGATAACCGAGCCGGACGGGAAAACACAGAAGACGCGGTTCGAGAGGCTGCTTAGCGCGAAGGAGCATGAGATGCACCATCGTGCCCAACTGATGCTGATCGAGCGCCAACTGGGCATCGTTCCGCATCTCACCCGGCAGTTCAACGACAGAGTCGCCCAGATGCGCGCCGCCGGCGCTTAGGCCGCCTCGGCGGACGAACCGTCACCAACCCTGTGGTGTTCCATGGTCGTCACAACTTGGACGCTGCCAACTGACGATCACACAACAGGGGAAAGAATTGTCCCTCCATCCTGTCCCCGCTAGAAATTACGGGGACGCCTTGGAGCAGTGGTTCATTCGAATTCGACATGACGCCATCACGAAAAACGTTAATCACGGTCGCGCGGCGCGGTGCGGGCGTATCGTTCGCGCCCGAGCCGTGCATCGTTCGGGCATGATGAAACGAACCTTCGCCCTTTTTCAACTCGATGGCAACAGGCTCGAACTTGTCTTTCAGCTCTTCGGGCAGCGTGTCGCGGACGCCGTTCATTTCCCCGGTCAGAACGGGCTTAGGCAGGTCGGGCCATTTGTGACTTCCTGGAACGTAATTCAAGCAGCCGTTTTCACGGGTTGAATCGTCCAAGCCAATCCAGCAGGTGAGGTGCGCCAGAGGCCTCGTTCTTGTCCAGTACGAATAATCCTGGTGCCAGGCCACCACACCGCCATGCCGTGCCGGTTTGCAAAAAAGCTGGTCGTGCCAGAAGCGCACCGGACCTCCCAATAACTGGGATGCCGGCACCAGGAACACGGGGTTCCAAAGCAGATCGTGAAAGCCGGGCAGAGCGCGCCAAGCGCCTAGGGCGTGAAAAACGACGCGGTTCGGATCCGTCGATTCGTTGGAGTGATATTCGTGGAATAAATGCCGGCACGAATGTCCCGGATCCATCAGTTGTTCCAATTCTGCACGCAGAACTTCCACCTGTTCGTCGGTCAGAATGCGAACGCCTTTTAAGTATCCATTTTCGCGGAAAAATTCGAGCTGCTCCTCGTTCAGGCGGTAGCGATCCCAGTCGTCGGAGGTAGTTAAGCGGGCAAACAGCGTGCTGACCGGGTAATGATAACGGGATAAGTCTTCCATCATGGTAGACCTCAAAGACGAAAAATCTCTGCTTCGAGAGCTCACCTCTGAACAAAAGAAACGTGCTGGCCAGTTTGAATCTTAGTTGAGTCGCGGCGGAAAAACAAAGTTCTCAGATCGTCCGGTAGATACGCGACACGCTGCCTACCTCTCTTGGAGTGAGGCTCGCAGGTCAGGATATCGGAAGCCGAGCTCCCGGGTCTGCCGCTGGAGGACCATCGAAGGTGACGAGCGTTAGTTGCGAGCCTGACGCTAATGCGCACACTAAGCAATTGGCTCGGTCCTTGGTAGCGAGGCGGCGGGTCAAAGTGAGTTCGATGCCGCTGGGATCGTCCAGGCCGGCAACGCGGTCGTCTTGGAGCCAGCGATCATAGATTTGCCAGGCATGCGGCTGATTCATGTTTGCCACTCTTGCGAAAACAGCCGGCGCGTATGCGAACAATTCCCAATCTGGACCTCATCACCCGTCACTGTATTCCTCCTTTGTAAACTCGTGCGCTTTTTTTTGAACTAGCAAATCAAGTCTTTTCTTTTCAACCGATTCCGCGCTCTTTGAACACCAGCGGTGCGGTACTGCCTCGCCGCCGTTTGGAACTCCCGATTCGCACACCGCGAGGAACGTCGAGGTGATTTCCCGCCGGTCACGCGCTTGTCGCACCCTTTCAGGACGCAGTACAATGAGCTGTTTGCACCTCGAGGAGGGAACCCGCCATGGCCACTGCCGAACAGACAGTCCACGTTTCCGAGTTCACCAACGAGCCTTTTATTGACTTTACGAAGCCAGAAAACCGCTCACGCATGGGAGAGGCGCTCAAAAACGTAAAATCCGAATTTGGCCGCGAATACCCGATGTGGCTCAACGGGCAGAAGGTGACCACCACGGACAAGCGCACCTCCACCAACCCCTCGCGGCCGTCGGAGGTCATTGGCGTTTTCCAAAACGCCACGAAGGAGATGGCTAGGCAGGCGGTCGAAGACGCCCACAGATACTTTGACACGTGGAAGAGAGTTTCCGCCCAGGAACGCGCGAAGTGTCTCTTTCGTACGGCGAAGATGGTGCGGGAACGCAAGTTCGAGCTGAACGCGCTGGTGTGCTACGAAGTAGGCAAGACGTGGGTCGAAGCGGATGCGGATATCGCCGAAACGATCGACTTCCTTGAATTCTACGGCCGCGAAATGCTGCGATTGGGCGAGCCGCAGAAACTGACGCCGATGCGCGGTGAGCGCAACTACCTTGTGTATATTCCACTCGGCGTCGGCGTCGTCATTCCGCCCTGGAATTTTCCGTGCGCGATCATGGCGGGAATGACCGTGGCATCGCTGGTTACGGGGAATACGGTGATCCTGAAGCCGGCGGCAGATTCACCGACCATCGCGGCAAGATTCATCGACATTCTGTATGAAGCTGGCATTCCCAAGGAAGCGGTGAACTTCATTACCGGACCGGGCAGCGTCATTGGCGATGTGCTCGTACAGCATCCGAAGACGCGGTACATCGGGTTTACAGGCTCGAAGGAAGTGGGGCTGCGGATCAGCGAACTTGCCGGAAAGACCGTTCCCGGGCAGATGTGGATCAAGCGCACGGTGCTGGAAATGGGCGGCAAGGACGGGATCGTGGTGGACGAAGAGGCCGATATCGACGCGGCGGTGGAAGGCACGGTGCAGGCGGCGTTCGGGTATCAAGGGCAGAAATGTTCGGCGTGTTCGCGCGCGATCGTCTCCGAAAAGATCTACGACACGTTCGTACAGAAGCTGGTGGAGCGCACGAAAAAAATCACCGTCGGACCGAGCGAAGATCCAGACAATTACATGGGTCCCGTCATCAGCCAGTCGGCGATGAAAACGATTCTGGATTACATTGAGGTCGGAAGGAAGGAAGGGAAGCTGCTCATCGGCGGAAAACGCGCGGTGGGCGACGGCTACTTCATCGAGCCGACGATTATTGTGGATGTCGATCCCAAGTCGCGGCTGGCCCAGGAGGAAGTGTTCGGTCCCGTGCTGGCGGTGATCAAGGCGCAGAATTACGACCGGGCGCTGGAGATCGCGAATAATACGGAGTTTGGCTTGACTGGCGCGGTGTATTCGAAGAATCCGGAAAAAATCAAAAAGGCCGAAGAGACGTTTCACGTGGGCAATCTTTATTTGAACCGCAAGTGCACCGGCGCGATGGTAGGCGCGCATCCGTTTGGCGGGTTCAACATGTCTGGAACGGATTCCAAAGCAGGCGGGAGAGATTACTTGCTGCTGTTCATGCAGGGCAAGTCCATCGCGGAAAAAGTGAGCTAAGTGTTTGCACCTGCGCTTGCCTCCGCGCGGTGAGTGACCCACTTCAAAACGCGAAACACGGGATAGCTCAATACCAGTGTGGCGAGCGCCCACGGCGCGTTCTTCTGATCCGTTAAGATCGACCCAGCCAAAAACAAAACTGAGGCCACCAGCGCAATTCCCGCCATCCACGGATAACCCCATGCCCGGTACGGCCGCACCATTTCCGGCTCCCTCTTGCGCAACACAAACAACGAGGCATAAGACAGGGCATAATTCGCAACGAAGAAAAACGAGAGCATGGCGATGACGCGCTCGAAGGTTCCGGTCAGCAGGAAGAGCACGCCGACAACCGTACTGAGGAACAGCGCCATCACCGGCGTCCCACCCGGATTGACTCGAGCGGCGCGGCGAAAAAATAATCCGTCACAGCTCATCGTGTACAGGGTTCGCGAGCAGAAAAGCTGGTTGGCATTGAGGCAGCTCAGCATGGAGATAACCATGATAGAGCGAATGATGGGGTCGCCAAGCTTCCCAAAGATGCGATCCGCGACGGTTCCCAGGACAAAATTGTTTCCGGAAATTTCGTTCATGGGCAGGATGTAAAGCGCCACGAGATTCAGCGACAAGTAGATCCCCATGATGGAGAAGACGCTACCAAAAATGGCGCGCGGGATGTCGCGGCCCGGATTGCGCACCTCTTCGCCGAAGTAGATAATGCCGTCCCATCCGTCGACAGTGTAGATAACTCCCTGAAGCCCGAGCATGATCGCAACGATAAGTGGCCATCCTGAGGGCAAGGCAAGAGAGGAAGTAGTGGACTGCTGGGCGGCACGATGAGCCGGGCCGCCCAGCAAGAAGCAGGCCATCACGAGAATCAGGAAAGCGCCGGTCTTGAGAGCGGCGGTAGATAATTGCGCGCCGCTGCCCCAACGAATTCCGCGCCATTGCAGAACGAAGAATCCGAGAATCACGAAGACGGCGACAATCAACTCGATTCGCATGTGGCCGAGGAAGGTCAAGTTTCCAGTGAGGACGGGGAAAAGCGCGCCGCTATATTCGGCTATGACGATGGCGACGGCCGCCGCAGTGCCGCAGGTGGAAAGCCAGTCGCTCCAGCCGACGATGAATCCGGCGTAGTCGCCGAGCGCACGCCGAGAGAAATTGTACTGGCCGCCGCTGCGGGGAATTGCTGCGCCCAACTCAGCCATGGAAGATGCGCCGGAAAACGCATAGAGTCCGCCGAGAACCCAAACTCCGAGAAACATCCAAGCGTTGGGGAGCAGCCTTGCGACGTCGCCGGGCGTTCGAACGATGCCGGCAGCGATGGTATTGCCGATGGCCGCGGCCATGCCAAACCACATGCCGAGAACCTGGAGCAGGCGGCCGCGGCCGACTACGGGCTGGGAGTTAGCTGTCGAAGAGGTTTCCGATGTGCCAGACAATGGGAGGTCTCGAGGGTTCGCGAATCGCAGCCATCATATCGGGGGGATAGGAAAATGCAAGCTGGAAGTGGTGAATTCGAATGCTACTGGTTCGGAAATGTTTTATCGCGGGGTGCCAACGAAGTGCCATTTGCCCCAGCCGAAATACTCATGCACCGGGACAAAATGAGCGCGGGCAATTCTCTTAATGAGTTCGGGCTGGCCCAGCCATTGCTCGTAGGTGCGGATTTCATATTCGGTCATGGCGGCAAAGGCATCGATCTTGCGGGAAATCCGGCGGACCGGAGGGATTTCGGAAATTAAATGCACAAAGGTCAAGAAGGGAGTGCGCCACGGCTCGACAAACATGACGCGGCCGTCCTTTCGAAGCGCGCGCTGCATTTCAGAAAAAGTTCGATCGAGATCATCAGGCAACGCGGGGAGATGGTGCAGGCCGCCCTGAACGATGAGGATATCCTTGCTGCGATCGGTGAAGGGAAGCCTACGGCAATCAGCGACCGTGCATTTCGCGGAGCCTTTGAACTGTGCCAGCAGCCGGGGCGAGAGGTCCACGCCTTCTATGCGGGTGAAACCGAGACGCTGCAAAGCAATTAAGCCGTTACCACGCCCGCAAAAAAGCTCGACAATTTCGGCGTCGCGCGGCCATTGAGGAGCGCCCAATCGATTGAGGCGCCCGATAAATTTTTGAATCTCCTCCTCCGGCGTTTCGAAACGCAAGTACGCGGCTTCCCAGGGATCCAGGGATAGGGCGTTTTGCGTATGCGAATTTGTTTCGTTTTCCGGCGTTTCTGCGTGTGATGTCGGCATCTTCGATGGGTGGAAGCAAGAACTATTCGCAGGTTCCCATAGATCGCCAAGCAATTCAAGGCATGGTCAAGGCGCGAGCCACGGGCAAGTAGGTCAGTTTCCCGTTAGCCGTGTGCGCCCAAGCGCCTGCGAATTGAGAAACGCCGAGACGATTATGGAGGATCGTTTATCAAGGACGAGATTTTTCTTTGTAATCTCGTGCGAGCCAGGGGTGCCTCTAGAGCGCGACGCCGTTACTGGTAACAGACAACAAACGACCTACTCGTTGGTTTTCTGGGAGTGCCGCTGTCAGAGACTTGGCGAGGGCCAACCCGGGTTTGTGGTCGGATGGAAACACGACACGACCTTCGGCGAGTTAGGATTTGTGGCTTCGCACGCGCACTTAGGAGGTTGTAATTAGTGTTTCTATTCTGTTCGGAGAGCCTCCATCGGATCGAGCCGCGAAGCGCGCCATGCGGGAATAAGGCATGCGGTACCAGCGACCGACAGCAATATTGCAATGACCAACAAAAATACAGTCGGATCGAGCGGGCGTATGCCATACAGCATAGAGCGAATCAGATGCGCCTCCCCAACGCTGGCAGCCAGGCCGAACCCCAGTCCGAAAAAAGCGGGGCGGAGCCCGTCCAGGAGCACGATGCTGAGCACTCTTTCTCGCTGTGCGCCAAGCGCGATGCGGATGCCAATTTCCGCAGTGCGCTGGGCAACCATGTAGGAAAGAACTCCGAACAAACCG
>MNIJ01000065.1 GCA_001919715.1 Acidobacteria bacterium 13_1_20CM_58_21 | reverse complement strand
GGTCAATCCGCAAGCTCCGGACATCTTTCGGTGGGCGACGGAACGGTGGTTTACGGGCAGAGCGGACTGCCAGGAGACTTGCCGCCTCGCTCCAAGGTTGGCGGTTCCCCCGCGGTGGATGGCCGTTTGTGGATGAAAATCACCGCGGCACTCCATCGCCTGCCCGAATTGCAGAAGCGTGTGCGCGAATTAGAGGCGGAGATCGAAAAGCGAAAGGCCTAATTCTTCCAGAAAGGATCTTTGGCCGGAACAAATTCGACCGGAACTTCCCTGATAAACGTCTTGAGCCAGCGGGTGCATTCCTCCATTCCGGCTTGCTCGGATGGAATGTGACTGAGGATAATTAGAGCTTTTCTTCGGCCTTCGGTCACGGCGTCCGCAACGTATTCTACGGTCTCCCACTCGCGCGGTTCCCCCGTCACGAGCACTTCCACGTCTTTCATTTCCAGTGCGCCGGTCTCTTTGCGGAGGCCCGAAGCGCCGGGAACTAAAGCAACTTTCTTTACTTTCAACTGCGGGTCGCCGATGATTCGCAGTGCGTGAATCCCCAGTTTCTTCTTAAGATCGCCGGCCAGCATCTCCAGCGAGGTTTCTGGAATCTCGAACAGGTATGGATTGTCACGGACCTGATGTTTTTCCCAGCCCAGTGCGTGAGCCATGCCCGCCTCAATTCCATCAGGGTTGCGCATGTGCCAGTGATCGTGAAAGCGCCAAATTACCAAATTGTGTTTTGCGATGAAGGACAGTTTCTCGGCCAAAACGGAATCGTTTTCCTTTTCCTCGAGTTCATCCAGTTTATCCAGGTGATTGTAAAAGGTGGGCTCGTGAGTGATGATCAGGTTCTGACCGGAAGCAGCCGCGCGTTCGAGCACATCCATCGTGGCCATCATCGTCACGGCGATACCCGTAACTGTTGAACCCGGGTTGCCAGCCTTGAACGTGTCCACCGTTTCCGCCCTCCACTGCACCCCGACGCGCTGTTGGATTTTCGTGATTACTTCGTGAGCAGTCGGATGCTCCTCTTGCGCGATTGCGCCGCCCGACAAAAGGGGCACCATCATTAGGATCATCACGCTCCAAAAGGCAGCTCCTCGATTAACTGACATTTGCGCTTCTCCCTTCCTCTGGACTGGAATCCGCTGTCGGAAAATCGATGGGACGCTGATCGGGCGGCAACGCGACAGCCATGGCGCGCCTCACGCAATTGTTCAAATCATCGCGATTCTCGAAGGCGGACGCATCAATGGGACTGAGAAACTCCACAAGAATGTCACCTGGGCGAATGACCAGTGAACCCTTCTGCATGACCCGCTGTGCGCCGGAGCACACGATCGGGACGATGGGCACGCCGGCTTTGATGGCCATCACTACCGCACCTTTTTTGAACTCCTGCAGGCGGCCATCCGGGCTGCGCGTGCCTTCGGGGTAGATCAGGAACGATTGGCCGCGCTTGAGTGCCTCCGTGGCTTTCTCGATGCTGGAAAGCGCCGACTCGCGGGCACTTCGATTGACGGGGATGAAATGAGCCGACAAAAAGGCCTGTCCGACGATGGGCCATTTGAAAAGTGATGCTTTCAAAAGAATGGCGATCCGACGAGGGATGGCACCAACAACCGCGGGCGCATCGGCAGAGCTCGTGTGATTGGCGACAAAAACGCAAACGCCCGGAGGAATGCGCTCAAGACCCCGGACGTGAACCCGCACGCCGACGGCCTTGACAAAAAACATCACGCCTTTCACACCCGCCCAATAAATGTGATCAGGATTGCGCGCGATTAGAGTGTAGACGAGCAACGGCGGCCCGACGATCAGGATATACAGCGACAAGAACACGGCAATGAAAAGCGTCCGCAGCATAGGCAGGCAAAAACTTTCTCGAATCTCGCGCCGCTGGTCAAGCGGAACGTGGAATCAACCGCATGGTTAGCGAACGGGGATCGCGCTGGTGTCACCGCGAAGCATCCCCTGACGAATGTGCCGCGCCTTTTCACCAGCGCGTGAAATCTCGATGACCTCGTAAACGGTCTCTTTGTTCTCGCCGAGCCGGAATTCCAGCGAAATCTCTTTGCCTTCCCGGCGAACCCGCAGCTTCAGCAGGTCTCTCGCCCTTTGCTCCTGGAGCCAACGGTCGACGCGCCTGGGCACCTGGCCACCGTTCCAGCTGATGATGACATCCCCTGCACGCAAGCCGGCCGGGGCCGCAGGGCCTTCGGAATCGACTGTGCTTATGACGAATAGACCATTCGGATCGTGCTCCATGGAGAAACCAAGCACCGGTTTCCGACGTTCCACGGTTCGCAGACCCAAGCCTGCTAACGCCAGGATCTGCTCGTACGGGAAGGCCTCCGTGCCCGCCACGTATTTCCGGAAAAATTCCTCGAACGAGCCGCCGGCGATCGTCTCCGAGGTCAGCTGCACGTCCAGACTGTCTCGATATGTTTTTCCCTGCTTGGCAAAGTTAGTATTCATCAAGCGCAAGACATCGTCCAAGCTCTTGGCATTGCCAGTGCGATCGCGAATGAGGATGTCCAGCAGATCTCCCAATACCTGCCCTTTGGTGTAATACGAGACGCTGTATTCGGGTTGATCGTAGAGGGAATATTTTTCCAGCCAGGCATCGAGGCTGGACTGCTCCGCGCTCTGCCAGTGGTTAGCCGGGCGGCCTTCCAGCTCGGTGATTTGGTCGCCGAGGTCGGCGTAGAACTGCTCTTTGCTCCAGATGCCAGTGCGTACAAGGGTGTACGAACCGTAGGTGTTCGTCACCCCTTCGGCAAACCACAGAGCGCGCGTATATTGCTCCTTCCGATAGTCTACGGGATCCAGCGATGCTGGCCGGATGCGTTTCACATTCCAAAGATGAAAGAATTCGTGTGCCGCGACACTTGGCAAGTACTCATCCGAATAGGCGCCAATCGCGGTCGAGTTCGCATGTTCCATGCCACCGCCGCTGGCTCCTTTGCCAAGATGGAGAATGAAGGTGTAGCGTTCGAATGGAGCTCCGCCCATAAGCTTCAGTTGGTACTGGCAAATGTGCTGCAGGTCCGACTCGACCTGCTTCTTCCTCCAATTGTCCCCATGAACCACCACGCAAATGTCCGGCCTAATTCCCGTCAACTGAAACTCTTCGAACTTCCCTGCTTCGATGGGCGCGTCGACAAGGGCGTCGTAGCTCGCGGCCTCACCACCGAAGACTCGGACACTGCCGTCATATTCGATGAATCGAATAAAGGCACCGGCTGCTTGCCAATCTGCGGGAAGCTGCGGCATCGCAAGATGCACGGCCTCGCCACGCCGTTCTGGCACGTACATGAAGATCATCGCCGGATTGATGAAGGCATGCTCGGCATTGAGTTGCGAGGCAAAGGGGCCCGCTTCATCCCAGTACGCGGCGTAAGAAAGTTTGATCGTGCCCGTGCCCTTGATACGCCACGTTTGCTTGTCCACTTTTTCGATGAATGCTTGCTGCGAACCGGCAGATGCCTCCACTTGCTGCACATGACTGCTGAAGTCGCGAATCTGGTAGAGCGCATTCCACGCCGGCATCTGCACAAGCACTTCGCCAGTCACATCGGGAATGGTCATCGTTACGTGGAAGAGATGCCTCTCGGGATGATCCAAGAAGACGGCATATTGAATTGTTGCTCTGGCCGAAGAGCTGAACGTCAGGATAAACAAAAGCCAGAGGCGCCCCGAGATCAGCAGCCTGCATCGGGCCGAAGTAGAGGTCACCGAGTTCTCGCCTCGCCGGCAAGCTGCCTAGCCGCGCTCAGTTTCTTCAAGAGTTTGTCGCACAAACCATCAAAGCTGCCGTTGGACATAATGAGAAGAACATCGCCTGCTCTGGCTTCCGCCCCAAGATGTTCGGCAATGGCGTCGGAGCTGGGAAACACGCGGGCGTCTTTGCCCAGGGCACGCACACTTTCTGCAACGGTTTCGGGGTCAAGGCGATTCTCGCCGCTCAATTGCTGGACGCGAAAAACACCGCCGAGAATGACGCGGTCGCCGAGAGCAAGCGCCGGCGGCAGCGCTTCCTGAAACACTTTGCGGCGCATGGAATTTGACCGCGGTTCGAGAATGGCCCAGAGACGCCGTCCGGGCCAGCGGCCGCGGGCCGCTTCGATGGTTGCTTTCACCGCCGTGGGATGATGCGCGAAATCGTCGACCACCACTACTCCTCCGATTTCGCCCCTCACATCCATTCGACGTTTCACGCTGCGAAACGTCCCGAGCGCTTTGGCAATCTCCGCGGCTGGGATGTCCCGCCCCTGCGCCACGATGAGCGCTGCCATGGCGTTCAAGACGTTGTGCCGCCCTGTGGCGGCCAGTGCGAATTCTCCAAATATCGTTCCATGATGCGCGGCCCGAAACCGCATGATTCCGCCATCAACAACGAGATCGCTGGCCACCCAATCATTACCGCCATTGAGACCGTAGGTTTCCACTGGACAGAAGGCCTTTTCCACCGCGCGCCGCAACGCCTGGCCTGATTCCTCCGTGTCGCCCCAAATCACGACTTTCCCTCGCCGGGGGACGAGATTCACCAGGCGGCGGAAGGCCAACTGATAGGTCTCAAAATCCGGATAAATGTCGGCGTGGTCATATTCGAGCGAGGTAATGATCAGATCATCGGGATGGTAATGAAAGAATTTGGGCCCGCGGTCCCAGAATGAGGTTTCATACTCGTCGCCTTCAAGGATGAACTCTTCGCCCGCGCCAAGGCCGTAACTCTTTCCAAAGTTTTCCGCCACGCCCCCCACAAGGAAATTGGGGCGTTTCCCCGCGGTGTGGAAGATCCAAGCCAACATGGCCGTAGTGGTCGTTTTTCCATGCGTTCCGCTGACGACAATGGAATGTCTCTCGGGAAGAAAGAATTCCTCCAGAATTTCCGGCATCGAGCGATAGGAAATCTTTCGATCCAGCACTTCTTCCAGCTCGGGGTTCCCCCGGGCGATAATATTCCCGATCACCACAAGATCAGGCGCCGGATGCAAGTGCGCGGCATCAAAACCGTTGAAAAATGAAATGCCCAGGCTTTCAAGAAGTGTCGACGCGGGCGGGTAGACTCCCGAGTCCGAACCGGACACGCGAAAGCCGCGCTCGCGGAGCATCCCGGCCAGCGGGGCCATCGCCGATCCGCCGATCCCGATCACATGCACATGTTTCGTTTCGTTCAAGCCACGACCGCCGATTCCAGGAATTCGAGTGTGCCTTCCCCATCTGCATCCAGGCGCGCCTGTATGCCCAGGGGTATCGTGAGCATGGGCCGAACGGTGTGCCCAACTGGCGCACCGAAAATGATGGGGACGCCGAACGGCCTCAGAATTCGCGAGCATACTTCGCGTACGGTGGGAGCTCCCACCACAGCCGGCTCACTTTCGGGAAAGTCTCCCAGCACAATCCCGCGAACACCTTCGAATTTACCGGCTTGTTTCAAATGCATCAGGACACGATCGACCTGGTAGGGCTTCATGCCCCGGTCTTCCAGAATCAAGATCGAATCTTTGGTGTCCAATTCCCACGGCGTTCCTATCGTAGCTTCTAGCAAAGTCAGGGATCCGCCCAAAACTCTGCCCCTGGATTGACCGGCGAGGACGGCTTCACCCTTCAGCCGTAACTTCCAGCCGCCTTCCGTTCTGCCCACCGCTTGAAGAAATGAGCTCTCGTCATAGCCCTTGCGCGCCCCCGGGCCCGCGTTGAGCCCGGCAGCCACCATTGGACCGTAGAAAGTTGTCCAGTTACACCGTTGCCAGAGAAAGATCTCGAGCGTGGTGAGGTCGCTGAATCCAATCACGCACTTGAGATTGGCTAGGCTCTTCTCCAGTTCGAATTCCAGAAGGTAATTCGATCCATAGCCGCCGCGCAAGGCCACGAGTCCGTCAACCCGATCGGAATTCAGGGTCCCAAGAAAACCATTGGTCCGCTCCAGAGACGGCCCGGCAAAGTACCCCTCCGCTTTGCTGTCCTGATTGGCAACGATCTGAAAACCGTGCCGCTTCAGTTCTGCCAGCCCGGCGATCATCTCGACAGACTCTGCAGGAGACGCCGGGGCAAACACTCCCAGGCGCGAACCGGCGGCAAGTGCTCTCGGCTTTCGGGGAGTTCGGTTGCTTCCCGTCATTCGTGATGGCCCTCGAACGGAATCACCTCGGTAACGATACCTTTCCGACTGAGGCGGGCGACAATTTTTTGCTGTTGGCTGTGACTCACGTCAGCTTCGAGCTCAACAATGGAGTTTATTCCCGTCATAGACGTGCGCAAGTGCCGGATGGTGACTTTCATTTCAACCAACAGCTGTTGCACTTCCGTGGCTACGTTATCCGCTTGGCTCGCGGTAATCCGGAACACCATGATTCGCTGCTTCAAGTTGAGGCGATCTGTGCACCAGCCTATGACCACCAGTCCGAAAAGCACGAGGGCCGTCGCATAAGCAGCCACGGAGTAGAGACCCCCGCCGGCGGCCATGCCGATTGCGGCTTCCACGAAAACGGTCGCGGCGGTGGTCATCCCCACCACGCCGCCTGCTTCGCGCAGAATCGCGCCCGCGCCCAGAAAACCGATGCCCTGGACGATGTTCGATGCTATTCGCGTGCTCCCCGTATCGCCAAACCGGCGAGCGATTTCGCCCGATAGAATGGTGAACAAGGCAGTCGCCAGGCAAACAAAGAGGCTGGTGCGAACACCCGCGGGTCGCCGCCGCAAATCGCGCTCAATGCCGATGAGCGCGCCCAACGCGGCGGCTGCCGTCAGCCGCAAGATCATGTCCCCAAGAGAAACCATCGCCAGCAGGCCCCACAGTCGCCTGAACGGAATTTTAGCTATTTACAATTTGAATTGTGTCAATTTCACGAAGTGGCGTGCCCTGGCGTGTATCTCGCTGCGCTTCAAGTGGCGAAGCCGATCAAGGCCGAACTTCTCGACGGTGAAGCTACCCAGCACCGAACCGTAGACCATGGCGCGGCGCAGCGAAGCGTCATTCTTATCCTCACAACCCGCCAGGTAGCCCATGAAGCCACCCGCAAAGCTGTCGCCTGCTCCGGTAGGATCATGCGGCTCTTCGAGGGGAAACGCCGGGACGCAGAAGATCCCGCGTTTGTCCACCATCATGGCGCCGTACTCTCCGCGCTTCACAACCAGAGTCGTCGGTCCCATCTTGAAAATGTTCTTGGCGGCGCGCAGCAAATTATGTTCACTGGAAAGCTCGCGGGTCTCGGAATCATTGATCATCAGGATGTCCACGTGCTTCAGTGTCTCTCGCAGTTCCGTGTTCGAACGCTCGATCCAATAGTTCATGGTATCCAGCGCTGCGATTTTGGGCCGCTTCTTGACCTGGTGAAGCACGGCCCGCTGCAAATCGGGTGCAATGTTGGCTAGGAAAACGTACTGTGAAGTCCGGTATTGTTGCGGCAAGCGAGGCTTGAATTCCGCAAACACGTTTAATTCCGTTGCCAGCGTTACGCGCTCATTCAAGTTCTGGGAATAACGCCCGGCCCAGAAGAATGTTTTGCCCGCGGCGCGCTCCAGGCCGTCCGTGTCGATATTCCGGCCGCGAAAGATCTGTTCGTCTTCCGGAGTGAAATCGTCGCCCACTATGCCGACAAGACTCACGGCCGTGAAAAAACTGGCTGCCACGGCGAAATACGTGGCTGCGCCGCCAAGTGTGCGGTCCACTTTTCCATATGGACTTTCCAGAGCGTCGAATGCGACGGAACCCACAACCAGTAAGGACACGATGCGCCCCTAAGAAATATACTTTCCGATGATTGCTGCGAGTCGCTTCTTTGTTGCTTTGGGAACAAATTTAAAATCCGTAACCAGCGCGTGGCCGAGGGCCGATCCACATTTGCAGGACCTTATCGCGGGCAGCTCACGAACGGCGGTTCGCAGCACCTTCTGCGCATTCTCCGCGTTTTGATTCAGTGTGGCGATGATCTGCGAGGCGGTGACCGACTCGTGCTCCGGGTGCCAGCAGTCATAGTCAGTGATCATGGCGATCGTCGCGTAACAAATCTCCGCTTCGCGCGCTAGCCGCGCTTCCGTCACGTTGGTCATGCCGATCACTTGGAAGCGAAGCTGCCGATGTACTTCGGCCTCGGACAGCGTAGAGAACTGCGGCCCCTCAATGCACAGGTATGTTCCGCGGCGATGCACCATGATGGCTTCATGAACGCAGGCGTCGGCTAGAACGGCCGACACCTGGCCGCACGTAGGGTGTGCAAACGCCACGTGAGCAACGATCCCTTCTCCAAAGAAAGTGCAGATGCGATTCTTCGTACGGTCGAAAAACTGATCGGGTACGAGGAATTCTCCGGGGCGCAAGTCTTCCGTCAGGGAACCGACAGCGCTTACGGAGATGATGCGCTCTACGCCCAGGAGCTTCATCGCGTAGACGTTGGCGCGGTAATTGATCTCGCTTGGCAGGATGCGGTGGCCCCGGCCGTGGCGCGCTAGAAACGCCACGCGCTTTCCTTCCAGCGTGCCAAGCACGATTGTCTCCGACGGATCACCGAAGGGCGTCCTCACGCGAATCTCACGTGTATTGGTCAGTCCGGCCATCGAATAGAGGCCGCTTCCTCCGATGATGCCGATGGCTGCCCATGCGTCGGATTTGGCATGCTTCGACTTTCCGGTCTTCTTCGTCGCCATATTTTCTGGTCCCTGTATCGAGAGTCACCGCAGTTCGGTCGTCGGGCTTTTCCTGCTGCCCCAATGCATGCGCCGTTTCTTCAATCATCGAGACCGCTGCTCTTGAGTATTTCGTTCACGGCTGTAAATGGATCCTTCTTTCGATCCGCAACCTCTGCCGCCATCTCCGCCAAGCGGGACTCGCCACCCGTTCCGCCCAAGGCGCGCTCAAGCAGGCGGGATTCGAGCAGGCCGATCAAACGGTTTTTCCAATGCTCGATGTGTTTTCGCTGGCGCTGGCCGCTTGACTCAAAATGCTTTCGAAATTTCGCGACCGTCTCGGACAATTCCTCAATGCCCTTATTCTCCGGGGCTACCGTGCGCACGACCGGAGGGTGCCAGCCGTCGCGCGGCATCACCAGCGACAGCATGGCCACCAGTTGCTGCTCCAGCCGGTCGGCGCCTTCACGATCGGCTTTGTTCAAGACAAAAATGTCACCAATCTCCATGAGCCCGGCCTTCATGTTCTGAATGTCGTCGCCAAGCCCCGGCACGAGAACTACCAGCACACAATCCGCCAGCCGAACGACGTCGATTTCATCCTGGCCAACGCCGACCGTTTCGATCAGCACATGCTTTTTCCCGGCCGCGTCCAGGAGCAGCGCTACCTCCGCTGTCGCTCGCGCAAGCCCGCCGAGGAATCCCCGCGTGGCCATCGAGCGGATAAACGTGCCAGCATCACCGGCGTGCCCCTGCATGCGAATCCGATCGCCCAGGATGGCGCCGCCGGAATAGGGGCTCGTCGGATCGACAGCGATCACACCGACTTGTTCCTGTTTCCTGCGGTGGTAGCTTGCCAGACGGTCAACGATGGTGCTCTTGCCGGTTCCCGGTGCGCCAGTAATGCCCGTCAGATAGGCCTGACCCGTGCGCGGAAAGAGCAGCCGAAGTAGGGCCTCCGCTTCAGGCTGGTGGTTTTCGATCGCGGTGATCGCCCGCGAAACGGCGCGCACATCACCGGCGCACACGCTTTCCGCCCACTTCTCAACGGACACAGTCATACTCTACCTGAGGAACCTTCTTGCGAAAGGCAGGCGCATTCCCCAATTATTTCTTCCCGAGAAGCTGCCGGGCAATCACCAGCCTCTGAATTTCACTGGTACCTTCTCCAATGGTGCAGAGCTTCACGTCGCGATAATACTTTTCC